>CAYXFJ010000010.1:0-24545 GCA_964464265.1 uncultured bacterium | reverse complement strand
AAGCGGACAGGTCTGATCAGGCGCGGATGAAAGCGCCTGAGCCTGCTCTTTACATGGCAGAAGATGATACATTCACGAAACCGGATGATCTCTCTATTGAGATATCGCGGTGGGAACGGCTGCTCGAGAGCCAGCCGGAGGAAGAAAAAGCAAATCAGGCGAAAATACGGCTTTCCTCTCTTTACTACGCAAGAGCAGTAAAGTCCGGATCGCAAAAATATTTGACAGAGGCTCTGTCTTTCCTGAAAGAACATTTACTTTTTCTCTGGGTTTTTGCGGACACCCTCCATGCTCCCGAAAAAATCGCGGTACTCCAGAAGCTTCTGGATAGCACGGAAAAAAAATAGGAAAAAATGCGGAATATTTCTCCTTTCAGTCTGTATGGTATAGTGAGAGGTCAGTTGGACGGAAGATACACCCGTCCTTAAGGATTGAATGAAAATCCGGAAACTGCTTACAGACAATAAAGAAAGGAGAAGCCATGTCAACCACAAAAAAAATCGCCCGCCTGGGTGTGCTCGTGCTGGCAGGAATTCTTGCCAGAACAGAGCCCGGTCTTACACAGGGTTTTATCATCCCCCGTCATCACCCTTCCCACACGGTTCCCATGCCGGATCTCATGAGGCACGAGGTCCATGTAAAGATAGATGACCAGGTGTCCAGAGTGGAGGTCCGTCAGGTATTCTACAACGGATTCCATATGCCCATGGAAGGGACCTACTATTTCCCACTGCCTAAAGAGGCGAGCATTTCCGATTTCAAAATGACCGTGAACGGAAAAGTGCTCTCCGGAGAATTGCTGGAAAAGGACAAAGCGAGGAAGATGTACGAGGACATTGTGCGCAGGCAGATCGATCCCGCTCTGCTGGAATATGTGGACCATCAGCTCTTCAGTGCGAGGATATTTCCCATCCCGCCCCGTGAAGAACGGGAGATTGTTCTGGAGTATACGCTTTTATTGAAAAAGAACGGCAGCCTGGTTCAGTTCTCTTATCCTCTGAGGGGCACTCTTGCTGCCGAACGGAACGTTCCGAGGGTGGATATCCTGCCCGTCAGAGACGCGGTCCATTCAGGCAGTGACAGACCCGGGATGGGAAATGAAACGGATCAGCTTATTCTAATCGATCTTGAATCCAGGATATCCATCAAGAACATCTATTCTCCCAGCCATAATGTGGACATCGACCGCAGGGATGACCGTCATGCGCGGATCAGCTACGAGGGAAAAAGAAGGAGCAGCTCCGAGAATTTCATCCTGTACTATGGATTGACGGACGACGATTTCGGTCTCAATGCGATCACTTTCAGACCGGACAGCAGGGAAAAGGCCTTCTATATGCTCCTCATTTCCCCCAGGACAGATTTTTCCGGAGACGAAATATCACGAAAGGACATCGTTTTTATACTCGACGTTTCCGGAAGTATGAGGGGGGAGAAAATCGAACAGGCGAAAGAAGCCCTGAAATACTGCATCAGCCACCTGAACCGGTCAGACAGGTTCAATATCATGACGTTCAGCACTGAGCCGAGACTCTTTCAGCCGCGCCTCGTGGATGCCGCTTCCAGAGAGAGGGAGGCTCTGGATTATATACAGGGCATCGAGGCGAATGGCGGCACCAATATCCATGATGCGCTTGTTCAGGCCATGCAAATGCCTTTTGATCCGAACCGTCCCTCGAGCATTGTTTTCATAACAGACGGTTTGCCCACGGTCGGGATCACGGATATAGGGAAGATCGTTGAGGGCGTGTCCGGAAACAACAAGGCTGGCATCAAGATCTTTACTTTCGGTGTGGGTTACGACGTTAACACTGTCCTTCTGGACAGGATAGCGCAGGAAAGCCGTTCAGTATCCGATTATATCGAGCCTGAGGAGAATATTGAGGAGAAAATATCTTCTTTTTATGATAAGGTCGGACATCCGGTTTTGACGGATCTCCGCGTCGAGTACAGAGGTGTGGAGGTTGAGGATGTATATCCCAGAAATCTTTCCGATCTTTTCAGGGGATCCCAGCTCACTCTTATGGGACGTTACGACAGAGGCGGTTCTGTGGGTATCACTTTGCGCGGAAAGATCAACGGCAGGGACATGCGGTGGACATACGATGCCGATTTCTCTCGAGAATCTTCAAACCACGATTTCCTGCCGCATCTCTGGGCTACACGCAAGATCGGTTATCTCATGGATGAAATACGGCTTCATGGAGAGAATGAAGAGCTCAAGGAAGAGATCATCCGCCTGAGCAAGACCTACGGTGTGATGTCTCCTTATACTTCCTATCTGGTGCAGGAGGATGAATCTTTTACAGGCCGGCAGTCCTTTGCGCCGGGAGTATCTGCTCAGGCCATGCCAGTTCTGTCCAGGGATAAAGGTATTGGCGGAGTGGCGAAAAACGAAGCCCTTTCCATGGATCACGGGTCATATGCAGTGGACATGAGTAAAAAATCCCGGGAGATGAGGGAGGCGGATGCTCTCGGGGAGAGCCGCATGGACGTGAAATGGGTGAACGGGAGAACTTTCTACCTCAAAGACGGCTCGTGGGTGGACAGCGAATTCCAGGATCAGAAAACCATAGATGTCAAAACGGGAAGCCAGGCATACCTTGATCTGGTGCTCAGGTATCAGGAAATAGCCAAATTTGCAGCCCTGGGCAAAGTGACATTCAAGTTCAAAGACCGTTTTGTGAGAATAGGGGATACAGGCAGGGAGCAGTTCACACAGAAAGAACTCGAAGGGCTTTTCTAAAATAGCCGGATTGAATGATCCCGTCCCCGGACCGCCTCTCTATACCCTTCAAGGGACAGTACCGGGGATGGGATTGTTCATTCAAACTGTGCCTTCTCTCATGAGTCTCCGGTATGACATCAGCGCATTTTTCATCAGGATCTCCGGGCATTTTCTGAAACATGATTTGAGGCGGGATGAGCATTCAGAATTATGGTCTGGCATCGCTTTTCTCTTGACATTCAGTAAAAAATCCTTTAAAATCCAAAAGACACAAAGTGCCGGAATTGCCTGTTGTTTTTTGGCCTGAGGACTTCTTCATACCCCGAAGCCAGGGGATGAAACCATGAAAAGCCGCAAAGAGAATGGCCACGAAAAGAGGAAAGCCTGTGAAGCGATTCTCAGGGTCATCCGTCCAGGTGATGTGATCAATCAGTACGGAGATTTCAAGTGGTGGCAGTTCTGGCTGATGATCGGCTCCAAAGTCATACAGTGGTACCAGCGGTGGCTGTTTGGAAGAAACTCTGAATGGCGGGACGACCATACCATGCTTTATTTCGATGATGATAATATCCTTTCTGTGGAGCTTCCCTTATCCTCAATGAAGCCTCTCAGCGCCTGCTGTCTCACGAATATATCCATATACCGTCTCTCTGGAATCACACTGTCTAAATCCCATATTGAGACCATGCGTGAAGCTGCAGAAAAATTGCTGTACCGGAAATACGACATCGGACAGCTTCTGGACATCGCTGTCAATGGCCTGCTCGGTTATATGCATCAGAGGCGTCTCAGGTTTTTTGATCTTGGAAGGAAGCGGAAAGTATGCAGTGTGGGGGTACGGGTCGTTTTCGAGTATCTGTACAGGAAGAGGCTTCAAACTCTGAAATCCAGACCCGGAAAATGGCTTTTTTATTCACTGAATCCCGACAAATGGCCGTCTGCCGCTGTAACGTATTACAGGGGAACGGATGTGGAAGCTACCTCCCCTGCGCATTTTGCCAATTCCGGTCATTTCGGCCATGAATTCCGGCTGGTCGCCCGGTTCAGGGGAGGCAAACAGATACTCGACTGAAAAGTCTCAAATCCTCTGGAGGAGTTTCATTCCTGAAATCTGCTCTTCTCCAGTATCAGGTCTCCAGTCTGTCTTCGGTCAGCATCCGCGGGGGATGAAATTCGAGGAGGAAGAAAATGCAGAAGGATTTTCACTATTACTGTATCTTTGTTCTGGCCAATCTGGCAAGGTTTAAGAAAGACGAAGCCGGGATTCTTGCCTACTGTTCCCAGTATGTGGACGATTCGCAAGACAGCAGACAGATCAGTGTGTCGGGATATAAATACGATACAGTGCGCACAGCCCAGATGGATTATAATTTTTTCAAATGGAACGTGCATAAAAAAATCTTTTTTCCATTCCATTTTTTACCTGAGAATCCGCTGGGCCAGAGGAAATTTTCTTATGTGACAAAAGCAGGATCTCCTTTTGCCAATGCTCTTCTCGATGAAGCCATTGAAGACAGGACCCCGCTGCGCCTGTACAGAATTGGAGTGGCTCTCCATACGTTTGCGGATTCCTTCGCACATGAACATTTTTCAGGAAGGAACCACATAGAGAATGATGTCAGGTCTTTAAGGCGGTATAAGAATGGCAAATGGGTCACGTGCAAGAACATTCTGGACAATGTCATGGATATCTTAAAGGCCAGGGTCGGTCATATCCAGGCCGGTACATATCCTGATTACTCCTATGAGAAATGGCAGTATGTCAATTATAAAAAAAGAGTCATGCCCGCGAAGGCAAACTATGAATATTTTTTAAACGCAGCCGGTATCATACTGAAAAAGCTCGCTCTTGCCAACGAAGTGAAGGGGATAGAGAAAATATGGAATAGCCATGCACCCAGGATTCTGGAGCTTTTCAGCATGCGTGGAGACGGATCGAAGAATGATCTAGATATCCGGTGCAAGAACTGGGTCAAGGCATACCCGGAGTTGTTTTTAAGGACAGGAGGTGAAGATTTTTATTACGATCCGGATGCATGGAGGCAGAAGGCCATGGCTTTTGCGAAAAAAGGGGATTTGAAGGGTTTTATAGAAACGGATTGGGCAAGATTTCAGAAGGCAGCGCTCGTGCAGAGGGGTTTCGTGCTGCAGAGGATGATGTGAGCATGCAGGGTCCATCCGGGCGGGAGCCACGGGCTTTTCAATCCTATGCATAGTTTCGGGGCAAGGTCTTGTCAATCGGTTGAAGTCAATCAGCGGGAGACTAATAAATGGGGGACAATATGCGAGTAAAGGCTGTATGCGTCATCATGGTATCGATGCTCGTGAGCTGCGGACGCGAAGCCGATATTCAGCCCAGGATCCCGAATCCATCCTTTGAAAAAGTCCATGAGAATATGCCGGAGAACTGGCTGTCGATACGCTACCAGGGTGAAGCGGATCTGACCGTCGAGAAGCACGGGAGAACCGGCAATTCCAGTGTCCTGGTCTCATCAAAGACCGGAGCGGATGCATCCTGGAGTACTGTCCTGAGCGTTAAACCCTTTGCGCGGTACATCCTCTCGGGATGGATACGGACGGAAAATGTCACGCCGCTCTCCGGAAGAGGGGCACTTTTCAACATACATGGAATAAAAGGAGCTGAAACTCCAGCCCTGACCGGTAACCATGGATGGACTCCGGTGGAAATGGATTTCGAGACCGGATGGGATGATGCCATTCAGGTCAACTGCCTGCTCGGCGGATTTGGACTGGCTGCAGGCAAAGCCTGGTTCGACGATGTGGCGCTCAAACTGATCGCCTACAAGGCTATGAATCCGCAGGTGGTCATTGATCCTGAAAATACTGGAGGCCGGATCTCCCCTTACATTTACGGCCAGTTCATCGAACATCTCGGGCGCTGCATTTACGGCGGCATATGGGCGGAGATGCTTGAGGACAGAAAATTCTATTATGACATTAATGACGATTACCAGCCGTGGGGCACATCCTCTGATCCCTTTTGGAAAGCGGGTGAGTTCAGGCATCTCGTAGCTTCCCCATGGAAAGTTATGGGTCCGCCCGGTTCGGTCCTGATGGATGAGGAAAATCCTTTTGTGGGGGCGCATACACCCATGGTCCAGCTGCCTGGTGACAGTTCTCCTGCGGGCATCAGACAGGAGGGGCTGGCCCTGGTCAAGAACAGAACCTACACGGGCTATGTCATCCTTAAAGGAGACAGTGAGACCGTTCCGGTGGAGGTAAGGCTGGCCGGGAGCCAGGGAAAAGCGCATGTCCGCACGATTCTTAATCTCGGGCTCGGGTATCAAAAACTGATTTTCGATTTCAAGGCAGCCTTTTCAGACGAAAATGCCAGCCTGGAGATCGTGAGCCGGGGGAAAGGCCGTTTTCACATCGGTACGGTTTCCCTCATGCCGCAGGACCATATTCAGGGTTTCAGGGCAGATGTGCTCGCTCTTCTCAGGGAGCTGAACGCTCCTATATACCGCTGGCCTGGCGGGAATTTCGTCAGCGGATATAACTGGCGCGACGGTATCGGTGACAGGGACAGAAGACCTCCGAGGAAAAATCCTGCATGGACAGGTGTTGAACCCAACGACGTGGGTATTCATGAATACATGGACCTCCTGGCGCTTATCGGGGCTGAGCCTTTCATTTCTGTAAATACGGGTCTGGGCAGTGCGAGGGCGGCAGCGGAACAAGTGCAGTACTGCACAGGTTCTGTGGATACACCCATGGGCAAACTGAGAGCCTCAAACGGTCATCCTGAGCCTTTTTATGTGAAATGGTGGGCTGTGGGCAACGAGATGTACGGATCATGGCAGCTGGGACATATGCCTCTTGAGGAATATGTGAAGAAGCACAACAGAACAGCAGAAGCCATGAGGAAAGCTGACCCGAAGGCCGGACTGGTGGCAGTGGGCTCTGTAGGGGAATGGAGTGAAATGATGCTTACCCGCTGCGGAAACGCCATGAACCTGATCAGCGAACACATCTATTGTCAGGAGAAAACAGGTCTTCTGGGCCATACAGCCCAGCTCGCAGACCAGATCAGGCTGACGGCCGAAGCTCACAGAAAATACAGAAAAGAGATCCCGGGACTTGCGGAAAAAGACATCCGCATTGCCATGGATGAATGGAACTACTGGTACGGCGACTACCTCTACGGGGAACTCGGGGTTCGATATCACCTGAAGGATGCGCTGGGAGTGGCCCGGGGTCTTCACGAGTACTTCAGGAACAGCGACATTTTTGAAATGGCAAATTACGCGCAGACCGTGAATGTGATCGGATGCATCAAAACAACGAGGACTTCATCCGCATTCGAGACAACAGGCCTGGTCCTGAAACTTTACCGCAGCCGGTTCGGCAGCATTCCGGTCGGGGTCGCCGGAATGCCGGAACCTCTGGATGTGGCTGCAGCCCTGACAGAGGACCGGAAAACTCTGACCATTGGAGTGGTCAATCCGACAACAGATCGTATTACCCTCACAGCCGACCTGGGGAAAAATGGATTTACCCGGAAAGGAACAGTGTCGGTTATCTCCGGGGAAGATCCGATGGCTTACAACGAACCCGGAAAAAAACCTGTTATCCTGATCAGGGAAATGCCCTTTAAGGTGAAAAACAATACTCTCAGCATACCGCCGCTGAGCGTCACAGTGTGGGCGTTTGAACGTCAATAATGACTGCGGATCTGGCAGGAAACAGGAGTTGCCTATCCTCTGCAGGATCATTTTCGCTGCTCAGAAAAAAGAAGTAAACGGCTGGTCCGGGCGGCGGGTTTAGAAAACGGGAATGAACAGCTGGTCCGGGCTTTAAGGGCTCAGAAAAAGGTGAAAAACGGCTGAGGGGGGATTCTTACTCTTACCTGCCGTTCTATAAAGACCACCCCTCTCTGTAATCGGTCTTGATATACGAATTGGCATCCGGGAAATTGGTCACTTCCATATTCTCAGCGTCCCATTCCAGCTTCACTCCCGGGTACCGGATGGCAAGGTTGCCCATGACGACAGTTTCAGTCAAAGGGCCGGAGTAATCAAAACGGGCGCCGGGTGCTCCCTTGCCCTTGCAGGCATTCACCCATTCCATCTCATGCGTGCCCTCCACCCTGGGAAGCGTTCTGGGCGGTGTCCCGTAAGCTTTCATTTCCGATTCCGGAATAAGGCGCGGCCCGCCTTCTCCAATCATGATTTTACCCTTATCGCCTACATAGAGAACCCCATTCTCTCCCATTTTCCGTTCAGGCTCCAGCTCATCCGGCCTTGGCGGCTTCAGTCCGCCGTCGTACCAGTATATTTTCACAGGAGGCATATCCCCTCTGGCCGGAAACTGGTAGCTCACAGTACAGGCCTGTGGAAAAGACTCCTTGTTGTCAACCTTGACCCAGAATTTGTCGGGGCTCACATACATGGAGATATTGGCCTCCACACTGATCGGATATTTCAGTTTAAGTGCGCAAAAGATGGGATCGAAAGAGTGACAGGCTATATCCCCCAGCGCTCCGGTTCCAAAATCCCACCACCCCCGCCAGCTGAATGGATGATACAGGGAATGATAGGGGCGTTCGGGAGCAGGTCCCAGGAACAGATCCCAGTCCAGGGTATCAGGAACGGGCATGGGTTCCTGAGGCCTGGGCATGCCCTGCGGCCACACAGGCCTGTCCGTCCACACGTGCACCTCCCTCACAGGGCCGATGGCGCCGTCCCAGATCATCTCGGAGGTGAGCCTCAGTCCTTCGCCCGAATGTCCCTGTATGCCCATCTGCGTGACTACGTTGTACTCGCGTGCGGCCAGAGTGAGCGCACGCGCCTCCGAAACCAGCCTGGTAAGCGGCTTCTGACAATATACATGAATTCCCATTTTCATGGCCATCATAGAAATGACAGCATGTGTGTGATCCGGTGTGGCGATGATCACCGCATCAATATCCTTCTGTTTTTCGAACATCTGACGAAAGTCGCGGTACTGTTTCGCACCGGGATATTTCTCATACACTTTTGCGGCCATAGTGTCGTCCACATCGCAGAGGGCGACGATATTTTCGGATTCGACATTCAGTAAATTGGATTTTCCCATACCCCCGATACCAACCCCTGCGATATTGAGTTTGTCGCTGGGAGCCCGGTATTTTTTACCTCCAAGCACATGGCGCGGGACGATTGTGAAGGCCGCCACAGCAGCGCTCCCCAGAAACTGGCGCCGGTTCATGGAATTGTAACCGGAAGCATGGATTTCATTCACCTTGCTCACGGTTGTTCCTCCTTTTTTATTCAATGAGTTGAGGGAATCCTTCTGGTCGGTTTGGGAATAAAATGAGAAAAAATTCCATGAATGTCAATCTAAATTTCGTGCTTGTTTATCTTCCGGCGATTTTACATATTAAAAAACCAGCCCTTATTCTGGATATGAAAAGAATAAATTTGAATAGAAGGAGGTGTCTATGTGTTGTCACTGTGATGGCAGGATGAACAGGCGGGAGTTCATGGGGGTGTCTGTGCTGGGTGTGGCGGGTGCCAGCCTTGCCCTTTCTTCCTCCCCTCCGCCCCTGGGATCCTGACAGGGCGATGCGTTCTCAGGCAAAACCCCTGCGCATACAGCCCATGCTGATCTACAATATTCCCAGGCCCAAGAAGCAGACTTCCTGGCGGGGGTGGGGAGGGCTTCAAACCGAAGCGGATATTGACGGTGAGATCAACCGGATCACGGGCGAACTCGACACACTGGCCAGGACCTGCGGTTTTCCCCTTCAGGTCAAACCTGTTGCCAGGATTCGAAACGTGGAGGAAGCCAGCAGGGTCCGGGACGCTTCGGATTACGAAGTGCCCATTCTCTATGCTGCCTCGGCATCGGGAGATGTGCTTGAAGCGGCTGTCTCCGACCGCAGGGACAATCTCATATTTCTCAGGCACCGGTCAGGTCCTGTTTATCTGTGGTATGAGATCATCCATAACCGTTTCCTGAGAAAGGGGGGACAGGCTTTCGAGCTGGATACGTACCGTTATCCTGCCGGAATGGATGTACACGATATTGTCGTGGACGATCAGGGGGATCTCGCGCTCCGGCTCCGGTCCCTTTTTTCGGTGAACAACTTCAGAGGCCAGCGTATCGTCACACTCGGAGGGAGTAGCGGATGGTGCTGTCCCATGGCTCCGGATGTGGCAAGAGCTAAATTCCAGTTCGATATGCGGGATGTGAGTTATGATGATCTGGGAATGCGGATACAAACCCTGCGAAAAGATAAAAAGAGGATGAGTCAGGCTGAGAAATGGACGGAAAAATATCTTTCTATAGCCAGTACCACCCTTCATACCGATAGACAGTTTGTCGTGAATGCATTCCTGCTCTACTCTCTATTTAAAGAGATGATGGCAGAGCAACAGACGAACGCGTTCACCATTCAGCACTGTATGGGAACTGTCATGCCCATATCCGAGACCACAGCCTGTCTGCCTCTGAGCCTTCTCAATGATGAGGGTTATCTTGCCTTCTGCGAATCGGATTTCAATGTGATCCCTTCAGGGATCCTTTTGCACTATATTTCCGGGAAACCGGTATTTCTCAATGATCCGACCTTTCCCCATCACGGGATGGTGACAGTCGCGCATTGCACTGCTCCCAGGCGTATGGACGGGAAGCACTATGATACAGCAAAAGTCATGACGCATTTTGAATCCGATTACGGAGCCACGCCCAAAGTGGAGGTGCCGATCGGCACGAAGGTCACCATGGTATGTCCGGACAGCGGGCAGAAGGAGTGGCTGGGATTCACAGGCACTGTCCAGGAAAATCCTTTCTACGACATATGCAGATCCCAGTACGACATACAGATAGACGGCAACTGGGAAAAACTGCTCCTCGAACACCGCGGATTTCACTGGATGATGGCGTTCGGGGACCACATGAAAGAGCTGGCCTATGCATGCCCGAAGATCGGCGTGAACTGGGTCGGCATAACGTAGGCGTTCAGTGAAGACCGGAACAAAGGAAAACTATCTCTCGGTTGTCATCCCCTGCTACAACGAAGAGAAGAATCTGGCAAAGGGCAGGCTGGGCGAAGTGCATGCATGGCTGTCAGAGCAGAGTTACGATTGGGAAGTGATCGTCGTGAATGACGGATCCACGGATTTGAGCCGGGATCTGGTCAGTCGTTTTATACAGGGCAGGGAGCATTTTTTCCTTCTCGACATTCCGCACGGAGGGAAACCTCAGGCTGTATGGGCCGGATTGCAGTGTTCAAAGGGCAGGTTTGTGCTTTTCACGGACATGGATCAGTCATCACCGATCGGGGAAGCGGACAAACTGATTCCCTGGCTTGAAAAGGGCTTTGATATGGTCATCGGTTCGAGGGGAGCGCAGCGCGAGGGTTTTTCCTTCCTTCGGAAGACAGGCAGCAGGATTTTCAGGCGTCTCAGGCAGGCCATACTGCTCTCCGAAATTCTGGACACCCAGTGCGGTTTCAAGATCTGCAGAAGAGAGGCCGGGCTGGCTGTTTTCCCGAAACTCCATTATCTGAAACGGACCCGGGCTCCGAAAGGCTGGAAAGTCTCCGCCTTTGACGTGGAGCTGCTTTACCTGTTCGAGAACCTGGGATACCGGATCAAGGAAGTGGAGGTGGCCTGGTCCCACTGCTACATCACCGACACCAAATGCAGGGACATCGAGCTTTCGAGATATGTACGGGAATCGGTGGAAATGGCGGGTGAGGTGGCCCGGGTTAAATGGAATGAAATCACCGGGAAATACAGGAGAGTTAAAAAATAGTTGATAAATTTCTTGAAAGATAGAAATTTAGTTGTTATCTTCTTTAAATATTGGCGGAGTGTGCAGGATCCACACGTACATAAATAAAGATACCGACACAGCCAGCGCAAGCTTCGAATACTGCGGGCTCTTGACAAAAACCATGATGCAAGGAGACGAACTATGGAGAGATGGAATGCCGTTCGAATTGCCGCCATCGTACTGATTGCGGTCACATGTACTATTCCGGGAGATTCGCAGCTCCCGACCACCTTTCATCCCGCTACGGATGCTTATGATGGATGGCATCTTGGATCTCAGGCATATACGTTCAACCGTTTCACGTTTTTTGAAGCCATTGACAAGGTCGCTTCGCTCGGCCTCGACTGGATCGAAGCCTATCCCGGCCAGAAGCTCAGTTCCGAGAATCCGGACATCACCACCGGGTACACCATGCCGGCAGAATTCAGGTCAAAGGTCAGGGAAAAACTCGCCCGGGCCGGCGTCCGGCTGGTCAACTATGGTGTGGTTGCTTTACCCAACGATGAATCGGAATGCCGCAAGGTGTTCGATTTTGCAAAGGATATGGGCATAGAGACCATCGTTTCAGAGCCTCCTGAAGAGGCATTCGGATTGATCGACAAACTGTGCCAGGAGTACAAGATCAATGTGGCCATTCACAATCATCCCAAGCCCTCCAAATACTGGAATCCGGACAAGGTGCTCGAGGTCTGCAAAGGCACGAGCAAACGAATCGGTGCCTGTGGGGACACGGGACACTGGATGCGCTCGGGAGTAAATCCCATAGAGGCCCTCAAGAAACTTGAAGGCCGCATTATCTCCATGCATCTCAAGGATCTCAACGAATTCGGTGTTGTAGAAGCCCATGATGTCCCCTGGGGAACCGGGCTGGCTGATATCAAGGCGGTGCTCACCGAACTGGACCGGCAGCAGTTCAAGGGGGTCTTCTCTATCGAATATGAATACAACTGGGACAACTCCGTTCCTGATATCCGTCAGTGTGTCGCCTATTTCAATAAAATTGCAGGCCAGCTCAAGCCCTCCGGATGGAAAGATCTGGTGATGAACGATCTTTCCAACTGCATCCTGAAAGAGGGTTCCTGGACCATGGATGAGGGCGTATTGACCCGTCATGGAGGAGGATATATCTGGACCCAGGATCGATACGGTGACTTTGTTCTCGACCTGGAGTACAGGGTCAGTGAAGGCGCCAACAGCGGCATTTTCTTCAGGACCGGAGATTTGGAAAACGTGGTCCATACGGGCATTGAAGTGCAGATACACAATACAACGGACGGGACGAAGTATGGTTCAAACGGATCTGTCTATGACTGTATGCCGCCCGCAAAGCTGGTGCCCGCAAAGGCCAATGAATGGAACCATTATACGATCACGGCAAAAGCCAATAAAATTTATGTAGTGCTCAATGGAGAGCAGATCATCGATATGGATCTGAACCTGTGGACCGAGGCCGGAAAAAATCCGGACGGAACACCGAACAAGTTTAAAACAGCGTACAAGGATATGCCGCGTGAGGGTCATATCGGATTCCAGGATCACGGCCAGCCGGTCTGGTTCAGGAATTTGAAGATCAAATCTCTGTAAGATGTAAAAACAGGAGCAGGATTTAAGCCCGATGATAATCACGCAAGCCTGATCGCTGCGGATTAGAAATGATCGGGGAAAAAAGGCCGGAACGTATTCTATTCATTCTTCGTAAAAATATCGTAGAAAAAGGATCCGGCTGTACTTCCTGTAGCAATGAAACTGGCAAATAACGGGTTTAAAAAGAAAAGGGAAAAATACATGAAACCGGTATCCCGAAGATCATTCATTCAAACTTCCATAGCGGCCGGAATGGCTGCAGTGAGTCCTGCAGTATCACGTACGGGTTCGCGTATCATCGGAGCCAACGATGAGATTCAAGTGGGTATTGTCGGCCTTAACGGTAAGGGTGCACACCATGTGGAAATGTACGGTAAGATTCCAGGCGTCAGGATAAGAGCCCTTTGCGACGTGGATGAAAATGTCCTGAACGAGCGTGTGAACGGCTTTAAGAGCCGCAATGAAAAAGTCGACGCATATACGGATTTCAGAAAAATGCTCGAGGACAAGAACCTGGATGCAATATCCATTGCCACTCAGAATCACTGGCATTCCCTGATGGCCATTATGGCCTGTCAGGCTGGCAAGGATGTGTATGTGGAGAAACCCGTATCCCATAATGTCTGGGAAGGGCGCAAGCTCGTGGAAGCAGCCAGGAAGTACAAACGGATTGTTCAGGCAGGCATGCAGAACCGTTCGGATGTGGGGTTGATCGAAGCTTACGATTTATTGAAGGGAGGAAAGCTGGGCAAGCCTGTTGCCGGATATGGCCTCTGCTACAAGAGACGGGCCAGCATCGGCAAGGTGCCAGGTCCCCAGTCCATTCCCAAACACGTGAATTACGATCTCTGGGCTGGTCCCGCGCCTCTCAGGCCGCTCATGCGCCAGAATCTGCACTACGACTGGCACTGGGTCTGGGATACGGGCAATGGGGATATCGGGAACCAGGGCGTTCATGAAATGGATCTGATTCGCTGGGGGATGAACGTGGGTCTCCCGAAGCGTGTGCTGAGCTTTGGAGGCCGGTTCGGATATACGGATGACGGAGAAACACCCAATACCCAGGTCTCGATATTCGAATACGATACAGTCCCTCTGATCTTCGAAGTGCAGGGTCTCCCGGCCCGGAAAAACGATACAGCCATGGCCAATTACAAGGGTATACGGGTCGGGGTTGTCCTCTTCTATGAGAACGGCTATTTTGCAGGGGGAAGGGGAGGGGGATGGATCTACGACAATCAGGGAGAAAGAATTCAGCAGTTCAAAGGAGACGGCGGTGAAAACCATGTGCCGAACTTCATATCCGCCATGAGAAGCCGCAGAGTGAAGGATCTCAGGGCAGATGTCCTCGAAGGGCATCTCTCTGCAGCTTTGTGCCATGTGGCCAACATCTCCTACAGGCTTGGGACTTTAAGCGCATCTGAAGAAATAAAAAAGACGCTCGGGGGAAGGGCCGCTCTTGAGGCTTACAGCAGGTTTGAAGATCACCTGTTTTCCAACTGGATTGATCTGGCCCAGGATAAGACCCGTCTGGGTCCATGGCTAGAGATGGATACAGAAAAAGAGAGATTTCTGGGTGAAGGAGGTTACAGCCTCACCCGCTGGGCGAACGATATGCTCACAAGAGCGTACAGGGAACCCTATGTGGTGCCAAATAAAGTGTAAACGGTAAGGAGAATGAATGATGTTAAACAAAAGAAAGTTATTATTAATGTCCGTTGCAGTCCTGGGTTTGATCGTTGCCTTCCAGATGTATGCTCATGAAACACAGGGCGAAAAAAAGATGGTTCCGATTAAAATCGAGCTGCCAAAGCCCATGTTTATCGGTACGCCTGAAAACATGAACGTTCCCAATCTGGAGAAACCCAGCGGGAAAATGCGCCCGCCGTTTCTCGCTCCTGAAGGTACGAAAAACGTCTCCTTCAATAAACCGGTGTCGAGTTCCGATGAGGAGCCTGTTATTGGCGAGATCGATATGATAACTGATGGAGATAAAGAGGCGTCCGACGGCAGCTATGTGGAGCTGGGACCTTTCCTTCAGCATATCACTGTGGATCTGGGGGCAAAACACGATATATATGCGGTCATCATGTGGCACTTCCACAAACAGCCAAGGGTCTATTTCGATGTGATCGTGCAGGTTGCTGATGACAAGGATTTCATCACCAATGTAAAGACGCTTTTTAATAATGATATCGACAATTCCGCAGGGCTGGGAGTGGGCAAGGATATGCATTATGTGGAAACAGCGGAAGGCCGTCTGGTTGATGGAAAGGGTGTCCAGGGCCGTTATGTGCGCTGTTATTCCAACGGCAACAATAACGATGATCTAAATCACTGGATAGAACTTGACGTTTTCGGAATCCCTGTCAAATAGGCACGTCCGTTTCATCCTTGCCTTTCTCATTATTCTCTTGTCAGGAGGGGCGCTGCGCCTGCTGCAACTGGCCCGGCGCCCTTTGCATACCGATGAAGCAGTACACGCCATTAAATTCGGCGCCCTCCTTGAGAAAAACGAATATCACTACGATCCTGTCGAGTATCACGGTCCCACACTGAACTATTTTACGTTGCCCTTTGTCTGGCTGGCAGGGGAAAAAACACTTCCGGAAACGAATGAATCACTGCTCCGGATGGTGCCTGCCGCCTTCGGTCTGTTACTCATAGTCCTGTGTCTTGTGCTCAAGCCTGCATGGCCGGGCGCTGTGTTATGGGCGGCATTGTTTACAGCAGTATCACCTGTAATGGTCTTTTACAGCCGTTATTACATCCAGGAAATGCTTCTTGCTGCAATGAGTTTCGGTGCTCTGTCATCGGGTTACAGGTGTTTTAAAACAAAAAAGTGGCTGTGGGCAATAGGCTGCGGACTCTTTCTCGGGCTCATGCATGCCACCAAAGAGACGAGCATCATCGTATACGGTTCCCTGTTCGCGGCTTTTCTCCTGACAATGCTTATCCGGAAAAGGGAGAAAAATATCACTTCCCCCGCCCCACGCAATTACTTTCTGATCCCGGTTTCGCTTCTTACCGCCCTGGCAGTTTCCGCTCTGTTCTACTCTTCGTTTTTAAAACACCCTCGCGGTATCGTCGATTCCTTTCTTACCTATGGGATCTATTTCAGCAGGGCGGGAGACGGAGGGATTCATACGCATCCCTTTTTCGAATACTTTACATGGCTCTTCCGCCATCGCCCGGGCAGTTATTGGGGCGAGGCTGGTCTGGCGGTCCTGGCTATTCCCGGATTCGTGGCTGCTTTCACATCTTTTTTCCCTGTTCCCGGGGACAGAAGGCTGATCCGGTTCATCGCTTTCTATACGCTGATCATGACTGTCGTTTATTCAGCAATACCCTACAAGACACCGTGGAGCATGCTCGGTTTTTACACGGGCATCATCTGGATGGCTGCTTTTGGAACTGCATTTCTCATTTCTCTTCGTAAGGGCTTTTGGCGTACGGCGGTACTCGTGCTAATTGCGGCGTGCGTGGCGCATCTTGCGTTTCAGTCCTGGCTTCTCAATTTCAGATTCGAGTCCGATCCCTCCAATCCCTATGTTTACGGCCACACCTCAAAAGACATATTTTCCGTTGTCAGCAGAGTGGAAGAGGCAGCGGCAGTGCATCCGGATGGAAAAGAGTTGCATGTACAGGTGGTATGCCCGGGGCATGATTACTGGCCCCTGCCGTGGTACCTGCGGTCTTTCCCGAATACAGGTTGGTGGGAACATGTGAATTCATCTATTGCTCCGGCTCCTGTTATTCTCGCCTCTGCGTCCGCGGAACCCGAAATAGTCCGCATGGTATATGAATATCCTCCGCCCGGGGAAAAGTATCTTTACGTACCCCTGATGGACGGATATACGGAACTGAGGCCCGGGGTCGAGATCCGGGGATATATAAGGAATGACCTCCGGGACCGCTTGCCCTCCAGAAACCTCCCATGAGCGAGAAAGAATCACAAAGCCTCAAAGCCCGTTTTTCAGGACGTAATTACCATGAGGCTTTCCGTTTTTCCCATCAGGCAATGGCCACGCTTTTCGAGATATTCATTATTCATGAATCGCAGACCTATGCCCGTCAGGCAGCCGGTGAAGCTTTCCGCGAACTGGACGGGCTGGAGCATGACCTGAGCCGTTTTATCGAAAACAGCGATATTTCCAGGATCAACCATCTTTCCGGCAATAGACCCGTCAGGATCGGTCTGAACACTTTCGAATGCCTGAGACGGTGCGCCGAACTCTTCAGGTTCACGAACGGCGCTTTCGATCCCACTGTGGGAGCTCTGGTGGATTACTGGAAGAGGCCGTCATCTGTCCTGCCTGTTCCGGAGAAGATGCGGTCAGGTATGGACGATCTGGTACTCAACGGGGATACCCATGAAGCGACCTTCGAGAAAGAAGGAGCATGTCTGGACCTGGGAGGAATAGGCAAGGGGTTTGCGCTTGACTGCATGGGAGAGATACTCAGGGAATGGGACATCCCCTGCGCACTGCTGCATGGCGGAAAAAGTACTGTACTCGCCCTGGAGCCTCCTCCGGGAGAAACAGGCTGGCCGCTGGCTGTGACTCGGCCTCCGAAACACGGGGAGGTGCTCTTCAAATTTGCTCTGAACCGAAGGGCTGTCAGCGGGTCGGGACTTGAAAAGGGGAATCATATCATGAATCCGCGAACCGGAACGCCTGTATCCGGAAAGATGGCATCCTGGATTTCAGCCAACGACGCCACTGCAAGTGATGCGCTTTCCACAGCCATTATGGTCATGAATCCGGAAGAAATCGGGACCTTCAAGCAGAACAGGGATATCTGGGGATTTGTCATTCTCGACGGACCTGATGGAGAAACACGGATGAAATGGGGGGAATGGCCGGGTGTCAGTGAAATGACAGATACCGGATAGCGCGTGCCGCGGTCTATTCCAGTCTCCAGGGTGAGCGCATGGATCTGGTGAGCATTCTTGTGAACCGGTGACTCTCCGTAAAGTCTTCCTTGTCCGGATCCCATTCGACCTTTCCCCCGGTCCTGATCAGAATATCGCCCATATGGCTGATGATATCGGACTGTACTGCCGCGCTTACAGGACTCACGGTCTCGCGGCGGGTGCGTATGCATTCTATGAAGTTCCCGTAATGATTCAAACTTTCATAGAGGTGAAGTTCGTCAGCGCCTGTGGATGACCTGAGAAGATCTCCAGGAGAGGCGTATATATTGCGTCTGTCCACACTGACCCATCCGTTTTCGCCGATAAAGGTTGTTCCGTGGTCGTTGAATGACGGATGATAGGCTTCGACAACAGGCCGGGCAATACCCGCACTCATAAACCGCATGGTCACACCACT
The DNA here is from genome assembly GCA_964464265.1 of uncultured bacterium. Taxonomy (GTDB): domain Bacteria; phylum Zhuqueibacterota; class QNDG01; order QNDG01; family DSAB01; genus CAYXFJ01. Next base: position 6,116 of record CAYXFJ010000010.1, on the reverse strand, counting down.
TCTGTACGTACAGAGTATATCCCAGGTGTAGACCGTGTCGTAAAGTCCCTGTCTCGCGATAGAGCCGGTTCCTTCGTAAGAAACAGGGGATGTCAGGTCTGTTCCGTTGCCCCACTGCGCTATGTCCAGAGGATGCGCCCCCCAGCCGGCGATGAAACCCAGACTGTTGTCATACACATGGTAGCTGCCGTAACTGGTGCAGCGGTCCAGTGTGTAGGGGGTTACAGGAGCAGGACCCAGCCACAGGTCATAATCAAATCCCCGGGGGACAGCGACAGGGAGGATAGAACCTCCGGGGTTATTCGAGTCCCTGGACTGTTCGCTCATATCCGGGCACCAGGCATGGATGGTCCTGAGTTTTCCAATGCGGCCGTTCCGGACCAGTTCGCATGCGAAACGGAAATTCCTTTCGGACCTTTGCTGCGTCCCGTATTGAAACACTGTGCCATGCCTTAAAACTGCCTTCCTGACAGCCTGGTTTTCAGCAACACTGACACCCAGCGGCTTTTCGACATAGATGTCTTTTCCTGCTTTGCAAGCGGCAATAGCGATCGGAACATGCCAGTGATCCGGCGTGGCAATGACAAAGGCGTCTATATCCTTCCGGTCCAGAAGTTCCCTGAAATCACTGACAGCCGCACAGCTTGTAAAAGCGGATCTGTCCCTTAGTTCCGCCTGATATCTTTCGATCACCCGCGCCGCTTCCTCTCTTTTTTCCTGAAACGGGTCACATACGGCGACTGACTGAGTCCCGGGGATCCGGAGGAAGCTGTTCATCAGGCTTGTGCCCCTGCCTCCCACGCCGATATGCGCCAGTGTGATCCGGTCGCTGGCTGCTGGAAAGGGACCGCGTCCCAGAACCGTTCGTGAGATGATATGAGGAACCGGGAAAAGCAGTGAAGCACCGGCCATCCTTTTCATGAAGTGGCGGCGTGAGATCAATTTCTGTTCCATAGCGTTTTGTAACCTCAATGGATAAAAAAAAGTGTGCAATACCGGTGGAATCACCGGCATTGCACACCCTGTCAGGTTTGCTTACTGCAAACGTTCAAGCATCTGCCCGGCCTTTTCCTTCAAATCCCTGTTCTGTGTCTGTTCTATTATTCCATTCAACCGCGATCTGCTGTTCCGCATCAGACTCCATAGATTGTTCTCTATATCAACGAAAGCGACTTCCGCTTCGTCTTTGAGCTCCGGATCGGCTGTCATTTTGACTGCCATTTCCAGAGCCACGGTTGAGCTTAATTTTGAGAGACCTGACAGGACCATGCGTTTCTCATTGGGTTCTGTACACAGATCCAGAGCCTCCTGAAGCCTGGCTGCTTTGCTGTCCTGGCTCATCTCCGTATCTATGCCGATCAGGCGGATAGCGCCTCTCAGAGCCAGGATCTGTGAAGCTTTGTCCTTTGAATTTTCAGCGATCTCCATCAGGTCCGGAAGCGGTTTGGCTGTCGGCCAGCTGGAAAGAGCGCGGATTCCCGCTTTCTGGAGTTCGATATCCTTGTCTTTCAGCGCCTTCTGGATTTCAGGAAGAGCGTGGCTGTCGCCAATCCTTCCCATGACATTGAGCAGCGAACCCTTTTCTTCAATGGTTTTCGCCCCGGGCATGGCAGCAAGCACATCCTTTGCCTGATTGTCCTGATCCTCGATCTGGTTGGCAACGAGAGTGACCGTCCGCTCGGCTTCACGCCTTTCGGCTTCGGTCTGAGCGGCTAAAAGCACCGGTATCAGTTTTGGCAGATCGTTGGGATGAGCGATGCTCAGGGTTTTGATGGCTTCCTGACGGACTTTCGGGTCCGGATCTTTTGTATAGGCAATGGTAGTTTCCACAGCACCGGTCATGTGCCTCTCTGCCACCGCAGTCAGGAGCTCGACCTTCACTTCCGGAGTGCTTTTTGGAAGCAGATCCATGATCTCCTGATCGATTTGAGAACCTCTGAGACGGTACAGGGTTTCTTTGGCTGTTTCGGATTCCTCAGTTTCCTTTCCCGCTGCCACTCCTGCGATCAGTTCAACGTTCGAGGCGTTGCCCAGTCGTTCAAGCGCACGCAGGGCAGCCAGCCGGACCTGGCCATCTTCTGATTTTACTGCATCGATCACCCTGGCAAGCACACAAGGATCCTTGCGTTCCGCGAATGCAGCCAGCAGCTGAACCTGATGAACAGCGTCCATGCCCGGCATCACATCAGCCATTTCCTTTAAATGCAGGATATTCGGCACGCGGCTGACCTGATGGATTGCCGTGGATTTCATTCTGGCATCGCCCGTTTTCAGGACCCCGAGTATGACCTGCCCTGGATCTGAAGCCGAATATATGAGGCCGGTAAGCGCAGCACTCCGTGTTTCCGGAGGATAACCGGAAGCGGTCAGTTTCTGATAGATGGATTCCGCCTGTCTCGTGTCACCACTGGCAGACCACTGGTCCGCACATTTCAGGTACGCATCAAGAGCCACGGACTGTTCAGCGCCCGTCATTTTTAGTGCTGCAGCTGCCAGCACGCCGGCAGCTTCCGGAGTGGCGATATGTCCCAGTGCGGAAAGGGAAGCGGTTGCCAGCTGGCTGTCTTTGTCGTAAATCCATTTCTGGATCGTTTTCACTGCAGGTACAGATTTCCGCATTCCCAGAGTATTGATCAGTCCGGTCTGCATGCGTCCCTTCGCTTTCTTCAATGCACTCTGAAGCGCGGTATCCACTTCCGGTCCCCCGATTCGTTCCAGGGCAAAAAGAGCCATATCGAAGGTATTCTCAGCCTGAAGCATTTTCTCCAGGACCGGAACCGAGGCCTTTGTCCCGAGAACGCTCAATTTCTGGCAGACGAACTGTTTTGCGGCCAGAGTCGCTTCGGACTGGAGGAAACCAAGAAACCGCTTTTCGACAGGATCGCGTAATTCCGGTTTTCCGAGGACTGCTTTCACAACCTCGTCTATCTCAGAGAGGCTTGCGCGGCTCGTTCCGTAATCGTACGTTCTTGCCTGAGAGAGACTTGAATCGAGTTTTCCGAGCAGGTTCTGGTCCTGCAACGGTTCTGACACAAGCGCGGAAACACAGAAAAGCATCAAAACCGTCATTCCCGCGATAAAGAGTCGCCTTGTTGCCATTTTTGTTTTCTCCTCTTTTATATCCATCTATTTTGTCGTCTTTTGAACCGGTGGCCTTTTTTGATTGTCATTAAAACCTGGGGGAACAGGGGGAAAAGTGACTTGCGCTTTTCCTCCATACAGACTATTCCTTTTTATACGTGCCAGGGACTTCTCATCGGCTGGCAGAGGAGCCGGTTGGCAGCCTCATTGCCGGTGAACTCCTCATTGACCGGATCCCAGTCAAGCGGCTGACCTGTCCAGAAGGCGATGTTGCCTGTGTGGCATACGGTCACGGACCGGCACCCGATTTCTGCAGGGCAGATCGGATTCTGCCGTTTCCGAATACAGGTAAGCCAGTTTTCAAGATGATCGCTGCTCTCATAGAGATGGATCTGGTCCGGAGCCAGACGGATCCTGGCCAGATTTTCTGGCTGTGTGATGATCCTGGAACGGCTGACGAATATGCTGCCTTCGCTACCCGTAAACAGGACACCGTTTCCCAGCTTTTCGTCCAGACGCATTATCACTCCGCTGGCGTAACGGTAGGTGAGTTCCCTGATATCACCGCCTGGCGGAAAAATTTCCACAGGTCCGCTCTGATCCATGTCCAGGGCCCACTGAACGATATCGAAATGATGGGCCCCCCAGTCTGTCATCATTCCGCCCGAATAATCTTTATAATCCCTCCAGTGGGGAAATACGTCCTCGCTTATCGGAGGGGAAAGTTTCGCGTTATACGGGCGCCAGGGTGCAGGGCCGAGCCACATCTCCCAGTCCAGGTAATCCGGGACAGGTTCCCCGGGGAGTTTACAGTCCACCGACGAAAGAGGATAGGAGTCAGAATGGATATTGATGCCTGCTTCTTTGACGTCTCCGATATATCCGTTGCGTATGAGTTCGCAGGCCTGGCGGAAAAGAGTGCTCGAGCGCTGCATGCTGCCGGTCTGCAGGATGCGTTCGTAACGGTCGACAGCCCTGACCATGAGGCGGGCCTCCCGGACGGTCAGTGAAAGCGGTTTTTCGCAGTAGATGTCCTTTCCTTCTCTCGCTGCCTCGGTGACCATGATGGCGTGCCAGTGATCCGGTGTCGCGATGACAACGGCATCAATATCTTTTCGTGAAAGAAGCTCCCTGTAATCATGATACGCTTTGCATGTGCCGGCACTTCCGGATAAAGGGTTTTCTTGATAATACTGGTTCACGATCTCGACAGCTCTCTCCTTCTTCGTCCTGTCAATATCGCAGACTGCCGCTATATGGACGCCAGCATGTTCAAGAAAACCTCTTAAGAGATAGGTCCCCTGCTTGCCCATCCCGATGAAACCAAGCGTCAACGTGTCGGACGGTCCTGGCGGTTTTCCAGGAACCTTCAGAGGTCTCAGGGGCAATCCCATTGCCATGCCAAGGGCAGCGGACTGGAGAAACCGGCGCCGCGATACGGTTTTTTCTATCATGCAAGTTCCTTAGCAGGTTCTGCGTGACAGGCCGGATGGTTTACAGATGCCATGGGCTTCTCATCACGGGCCTGAGCATCTGGTTCAGTTCCGGTTCGTTCAGTATAGTTTCTTTTTCCGGATCCCATTTTATTTCTTTATCGGTCAGCATGGCCAGGTTGAGAAGATGGCAGAGGGTCGCTGTACGGTGTCCGATCTCGCAGTGTGCCACAGGCTGGAGCCGGGATTTCACGGAGTCCAGGAAGTTCCTGTGATGACCCGGGCTCCTGCCCAGTTGTATCTCGTTCGGGCGTATCTTTTCCCGGAGAAGGGATTCGGGTTCAGCTTCGAGCCTTCCTCCGTGAATATGGATGAATATCCAGCCTTCACTGCCCACCAGTTTCAATCCTCTTTCACCTTCACTTGTCCCGATGACCCGTATACCGTTCCCGTATTCATATTCAAAAGCATATTCCATGAAGGTATTGTACAGGCCTGCCTGAGGCCTTTCGCCTTTTGCCTTTAGAAGAACAGGACCGGTGCTGTCCGCATCACTGGCAAGCTGGGCGAGATCGAGGATATGAGCACCGCGGTCCGTCATTTCTCCGCCCCCGAAATCCAGGTTGAATCTCCACCAGAAATGGCAGAGATAGGGACTGTACGGCCTCCAGGATGCGGGTCCGAGCCAGAAATCGTAATCGAGGCCTCCGGGTACGGATCCCTGCCACTGCGGATTCAGGTTCTCGAGCAGGGGCTTGTGATGGGAATCATTGTTGGGCATATTGACCAGGATTTTCTCCAGTTTTCCAATGCGTCCGTTCCTTGCCAGCTCGCAGGCAAAGCGCACACTGTCATTCGATCTCTCGTGGCTTCCTGTCTGCAGGATGCGGCCGTTCTTGGCGACCTCGCTGCAAAGGGCCCTGCCTTCAAAAATATTATTGACAAGCGGTTTTTCGCAATAGATGTCCTTTCCCGCGCCTGCAGCGGCAATGGAAATCAGCCCGTGCCAGTGGTCAGGAGTGCACACAGTCACCGCATCGATATCCTCACGCGCGAGAAGCTCTCTGTAATCCCTGTAAAGACTGATACTGCCGGGGTCCATGTCCCGGTTTTTATCCCGGTAAGTTTCCACAGCCTTCTGCCTTGCTGTGCTCAAACCGTACGTATCGGTATTCGAAAGGCCGTAGGTGGGCGTCCCGGAATCCACATCGCAGAGCGCCACCATCTCCACTTCAGGCTGCTGAATGAATGCGCGCATATTGTGTATGCCCTGTCCGCCCAGACCGATGCAGCCCATCACAATGCGGTCACTGGGAGGCACTGCTCCTTTTGTACCCAGTATCCCTGAGGGCAGAATCCAGGGAAGGGCGATCACTGCCGGTGCTTTCGACGCAAGAGCCAGAAATTTCCTGCGGTTGATTTTTTCACCTTTTTTGATCATATTCGACTCCTCTCCGGGTCGTGAAACATCAATAGTGCCAGGGGCTTCTCATGGGTTTGTGAAGCATTTCCGTGGCTGCCGGATCATTCAGGATCTCCTCCGTATCGGGATTGAAGCGGAGTTTGCGGCCCAGCTTCATGGCGATCTGGCCCAGATGTCCC
>CAYXFJ010000009.1:16813-24596 GCA_964464265.1 uncultured bacterium | reverse complement strand
CGGAAACCCCCGTGCGCCCCGTTTTGTGAAGGACTGGATCAGCTGGGGAGCAGGACCGAGAGCTTCCCAGTATCTGATCCTGGGAGCGAAGAGCCGGTGTATTCTGGACGGCAGAACCACTCCGGATAAGGAGGATGTACATGCGGTTGCCAGGCCTGTTCTCAGGCACCGCATCGTGACCAACTTCAACGCTGAAGCCGACGGCGTCGGCACTGTGGACATCATCGACAGGCTTCTCGAAGAAAAAACGTGAACAAAAATCAGGAGTGACCGTATGCTTAAAATATACTCCGTTTCCTGGTGTCCGCATTGCAGAAGGACCGTGGATTTCCTGATGAAAAACCATATTGATTTCATGTATTTCGATATGGACAAACAGCCGGAGGATGTGGAGCGTAAAGTCATCGACGCGAACGGGGGGAAAAGCTGGGTTGTCCCTACCCTGGAATACAACGGGAAGTGGCGGCCGGGAAAGAGTTACGATGAAAAAGAGCTCGAAAAAGACCTCAGGGAAATGGGGGTATTGTAACCGGCCTCACTTTCGTCTCCCGCGCCTGCCCGACGGGTTCCGGCATTACTGAAGGATAATATAAATTTGCTGCACGGGCAGAAGCCTGGTTCGAGGAAATTTTCCGGAGCGACAAAACAGTATCCTGTCACTGAGGTATAAACTTCCATGAGAAAAAAGATGATCTTCCGGGCTGTGTATACGACTCTTTTTTTACTCTTACAGCCATTCTCCTACAGCCAGCTGCTCGTCCGGTCCACCGAAGGCCTGGCGGATCTGTATCCCCCGGAGAGCGTGAAATGGGCAGGCCGTTCGGGCAGAGACTGTTTTTACCTGATCACAGATACCCGGCCCCTGAGCAATGTGTCCTTCCCTTACGACGTGGTCGTCAGGGATATAGAAAGAGGGATTTACTTCTGGGTCGAGAACCCGGGCGATGGAAAAGGGGGCGCCCCTTCGCTCATGGAGGAGTGCGATATCCTCTGGTCAGGGGAAAAGACCCTCGTCCGTTTGTCCTCACGTTCCGCTGCAAAACAGCTGAAATCCTGCTCCCGGGTTGAAGAAATGATCCCCATGCCGGTGATCAGAAGAAAAGAATCCCTTCCCATGCCGGAACCCCCTGCAGCTGTTTCATCGGACGTGATCAGCGCCATTCTGGATTCTGTTAAACTCGAAGAACTTATGAAAACAGAATCCCATATCACGGGTGAACAGCCTTTCTATCTCAATGGCGTGAAAGATTCACTGACCACACGGTATTCCCTGAGCAGCCAGATCTATAAAGCGGAATCCTATCTCTCTGCACGGCTGGACAGCATGGGGTACACAGTCGAAACCGAACCGTTCGACATTAACTGGGTCGTAGCCCTGCAGTTCACAGAGACCGATCCTCTCATAGGCTGGCTGGCAGCGGAGGGCCTTTTCATGACCACTGACGGCGGCATGTCATGGGAACCTGTATACAGCCCTGAAGGCACCGATTTCCAGTCTGTTTCAGCGGTCGACCGGCAAACGGTATTCGCACTCACCTGTGACGATATTCTCTTAAGAACCCGCGACAGGGGCGAAACATGGGATTCCTTCTCTGTTCCGGGGCATCCAATGGATCTTGTTTTCATTGACGAAGAAAGGGGATGGATATGCGGAGAGGGATTATGGGAGACAACAGACGGAGGCGGTTCATGGAGATCCGTGGCAGGAACGGATGAAAAACTGGTCCGGATCCGCCGCACGGACAACAGGACTTTATGGGCTTCAGGATACCGGGGTGTGCTTCTCAAAACCACGGACAGAGGCGCCACCTGGACAAGAAAAAATTCCGGCACCGGCAACACTCTCCGGGACATCGCGTTCCTGGATGAAAAATCCGGTTTTGCAGCGGGCTGGAACGGGACGCTGCTCAGGACGCAGGACGGGGGGGAAACGTGGACGCAGGCAGCATCGTTCACAGGGAACCTGAACACGCTCGAAATTTCCGGCAGTACCGTATGGGCCGGAGGGTGGAACGGCCTTCTTCTGAAAAGCTCAGGCGGAATATCCTGGGAAAAAGAGAAGAACCTGCATTCCGATATAGAGAAGCTCGAGTCTTCCGGAGGCATTCTCTGGGCTGCCGGACCCTTTCTTCTTGCCAGCACAGAAGACGGGAAAGGGTGGAAATCCAGGACCGGGAATCCCACGCTTTTGATCCTGAACAATGTCATCGCCACCAAAACAGGCAGGAAGCATCCTGAACAGTATTTTATCATCAGCGCCCACTATGACGCCACTTCAAAGTCCGATCCGATGACCGTCGCTCCAGGGGCGGACGACAATGGCAGCGGCACTGCCGCTGTGCTGGAGGCAGCGCGCGTTCTAACTTCCTGTGAGTTCGACTATACGATCAAATTCGTTCTTTTTGCAGCGGAGGAGCAGGGGCTGCGGGGAAGCAAGTTCCACGCCCTGCAGGCAGCCACGAGGGGTGATTCCCTCCTGGGCGTCATCAATATGGACATGATCGCCTATGACAGTGATGATGACACCCTGTTTGAGCTCCATGCCGGGCTCAATGAAAACTCAAGAATGCTCGGTATGCTGGTCCAGAACAACGTAGAGGATTTCGGGCTCAGCCTGGTTTGCCTGTACAGAGATCTGGGATCTACCAGTGCCAGCGACCATTCACCCTTCTGGTACTACAATTACCCATCGATTCTCCTGATTGAAAGTACCGTTATAGATTTCAATGCCTTCTATCACAGTGCCCAGGACCTGATATCGCACATGAATCCTCTGTACTTTCTGAATATTTCGAAACTGGCAATCGGAAGCCTTGCACTGCTCGCCAATCCCGTTTCTCCTTCCACGGATGTGGCGGAAACCAAATTTATCCCTGAAACGTTCGATCTCATGGATCCCTATCCCAATCCATTCAATCCTTGTGTGACCCTAGCTTACAGGGCGTCCGTTTCCTGCCGGGTCCAGCTGTCTATCGTGGATCTTACAGGCCGGCAGGTCCGCCTTCTCTATGAAGGGACTGTGCCACCGGGTATTCATCAGGTCAGATGGAACGGAGCGGACGATGAAGGCAACAATGCTGCTTCAGGAGTCTATCTGGTAAGAATGCAGGTCAGGGACAGGGTAGAGACAAAAAAAATGGCTCTGATGCGCTGACAGAGCGGTTATCCGTCCGGTCAGGTGAGAGAATGCACCTTCCGGATGACCGTCTGTTCCGTCCGCATGGATGATGGATTGGACCGTGGATATACGAAACATGAAAAGAAGCGATCTGGGATTCGCCTCCAGATGCACCTCCATGGAAGGATGGAAAAGCGAAACGCGCCAGGTCTTCGAAGGCTTTCTTGCTTACGATCCGGGCGGATGCTTTGTCGCAGAGGAATCCGGCAAAAGGACAGGTTTCTGCATTGCTGTCTCTTACGGGACATCCGGATTCTTCGGAGAGCTGATCGTTTTGAAACAGGCGCGGGGGCAGGGCACCGGCAGAATCCTCCTGGATCATTCTATCCGGTATCTTGAAGAAAAAGGCGCCCTGTCGATCTATCTGGACGGCGTTCTCAGGGCTGTGACCCTTTACGAGAGAGCGGGCTTCAGGAAGATCTGCCGTTCCCTGCGATTCGGTGGCAGGATAGAGGGGCGTGCGGATCCTTCTATCAGGCCGATGCAGGCCGGAGATTTCCATGCAGTTTCAGGACTGGACCTTCGCATCTTCGGCGCGGACAGGAAATTTTTCCTCAAACGTGCTCTCGCCCTTTTTCCGGAGCTCTGCAAGGTTCAGGAGGAAGAGGGGAAGATCACCGGATTCATCATGGCCAGACGCTCTCCCTCTCTCGTCTATGTGGGCCCCTGGGTGAGCAAAAAACATTCGACGAAACCCGAGGCTCTGCTTCTCACCCTCGCACTGGAGAATCCGTTTCAGGACCTGCGCATGGGTGTTCTCGAGACCAACGTCCGGGCTGTTAAAATAATGCGGTCTCTGGGGTGGAAACCGGATACCCGATCCCCCTGGCGCATGGTGTACGGTGAACCCGGTAATCCCGGATCCTCAGGCATATCGATCGCCGTGGGTTCACCTGCGAAAGGCTGATGTGAATATGACGGATTACAGGCAGTATCTCAAACCTGATGTGATATCCCGGCTTTCCAGACTGGACCTCGTGGCAAGGCTTGTGGTCGAAGGATTTATAACCGGACTTCACAGAAGCCCGTACCATGGTTTTTCTGTCGAGTTTTCCGAATACAGGCCATACAATCCGGGCGATCCCCCCAGGCACATCGACTGGAAAGTGTGGGGAAGGACCGACCGCTACTATGTCAAGCGGTTTGAGGAGGAGACCAATCTCAGGGCCTATATCCTCCTGGATGCCTCAGGATCCATGGGCTACACTTCCGGGTCCATGACCAAACTCGGGTACGCTGTAGCGCTATCCGCTGCTCTTTCCTATCTGATGCTTTTGCAGAGGGATGCAGTAGGGCTCATCACTTTCGACAGCAAGATAAAGACCTATATGCCCCCCCGATCGGTTTTCAGCTATCTCCATGTCCTGTTCGGGGAAATGGACCGGCTAAAAAGCGGCGGAGACACACATCTTGCCAATACCTTTCATGAAATGGCGGAACGCATCAAGCGAAGGGGACTTATCCTTGTTTTCAGCGACCTTATGGACGATCAGCGGCGCGTGATGAATGCGCTGAAGCATTTCCGGCACCGCAAACACGAGGTCATCGTTTTTCACATCCTGGATCCCATGGAGAGAAGTTTTGCCTTTAAGAACGAGGGTACATTCATAGACATGGAATCCGGAGAAAAAATAGAGGCCCATCCCTGGCATATCAGGGAAGAGTACAGGAAACGTTTCGGTAATTTCATTGATGCCTACAAACGGGAGTGCAGGCAGCATCAGATCGACTATGTGATGATGGACACCTCGCAATCCTTTGATCTCGCTCTTTTCCACTACCTTGTGAAAAGAAAGAAAATCGGAGGCTGAGATGTCACTGTTCATCGTCTGGATGGGACTGGTCGTTGTAATATTCTTCACATACATCGTCTTTTTATGGAAAAGAAGAAAACACAGATCCAGATTCCAGGCCAGACTGACGATTCTCTTCCTTCTATTCGTTATCATTCCGACCATACCTCTCATCTTTTTCATGGCCAATCTCCTGACAGAGAGCGCAGACCTTCTTCTCGTTCCTGGCATAGGGGATGCACTGGAAACTTCCCTCAGCGTTATCCGTCTGCAGTCCGAGGAACGTGCATGTCTTTTTTTCAAACAGTATCCGGACCATCTTCGCTGGAGCCCGGGCCTGATGCAAAGTTACAATATCACTTTTCTGGGCTGTTACAGGGTCAGAGGGGACAGTCTCAGGATACTTCGGGACCTCAGGCTGGCGGATTGTCCCGTACCACAGGGATGGAGCCCTGACCTCCTACATCTTGCCTCTGCGCTTGGAGAGAAGCGGACCAGCTGGCTTATGCCCATGGAATCGAACGAGGTCATGGTGCTCTGTCAGACCGGTCCGGATTCCATTGTCCATGCAGCCGCCTATTTCATGGATGCCCGCATCTCCGCAGCCAAGGATAATATACAGAGAGCGTACACAACGTACAGCTCGCTGACTCTGATCAAGGAATCCATCATACAGAAAAATCTCATCTGGGCTATCGCTGTACTCTGGGTGGCAGGTCTTTCGGTTCTGGCCGTGTTTTTGTCGCGCGAACTCTCCCGGGGGATCAGTGAGCCCATTCTTGCCCTTGTTGAAGGAATGAACCGCGTAGCGGAAGGAGACCTGTCAGCCCGAGTGGAGACCAAAGCGAAGGACGAAATTCTCTTTCTGGTCGATTCGTATAACCGCATGATCGAAGATCTTGACACGAGCCGGAAAAAACTCATCAAGGCCGAAAGAATGGCGGCCTGGCAGGATGTAGCCCGCAGGATCTCCCACGAAATCAAAAACAGCCTGACGCCGATATCCGCTTCCCTTCACCGTTTCAGGACCTATTTCAAGGGCGAAAACATGCCTCAAAAAATCGCGGAGAGCCTGCTCGCTGTCGAAGAAGAAATAGCTTCTCTCAGAAACATGGCCACGGAGTTCTCCGAATTCTCCCGCATGCCGGAACCCCGGAAAAAAACGATGAATATGAATGAGATCATACAGGGGATGATCCTGCTTTTCCAGCCCATGGCAAGGGGTATTAAGTTCAGGACTCAGCTGGTCCCCGACCTGCCCGCAATAGAGGCCGACCGGGAACAGATGAAGCGAGTGATCAATAATCTGATCCGCAATGCGCTGGACGCCTCTCCTGAAGGGACCACGATCACACTGACCTCCCGGCCTGCAAGAAAACCCGGGTACAGCGTGGAAATCGAAGTGGCCGACCAGGGAAAGGGAATGAACAGTGAAACCCTGGAAAAAGCGTTCCTTCCCCATTTCACCACAAAATCCAAAGGATCCGGACTCGGGCTCTCCATCGTCCAGAAAATCGTCGAAGATCACGATGGCGATATCTCCATCTCCAGCCAGGAAGGCCAGGGGACCCGGGTGGTCATCCTTCTGTAAAAGCTTTCATGAATCCCTGTCCATTCTTAAGCGCTGCACACATCTCCGGGACAAAGCGCTTGACAAACCCTGAAATTCTTTATATACTGTTTACCGGTCATATCACTCATCACAATCCGGGGTACACATGTACCGCATCTTCATCGAAACCCATTTCGCCTCTTCACATCAGCTTCACGGATACGAGGGCAAGTGCAGGGTTCTGCACGGCCATACATGGAAAGTCCGTGTGGATGTGGTAAGCGATCAGATCAATGAGATCGGGATCAGTTATGATTTCAAAGCCCTGAAATCTGTTGCGGAATCCGTAATTCAGAAACTCGATCACACCCACATCAACCAGGTTCCCCCGTTCGACAAAGAGAATCCCACTGCGGAGAATATTGCCCGGTTCATCTACAGGGAGATAAAATCCCTTCTTCCCTCCCCCATCGGGATACAGGAGGTCACGGTCTGGGAGTCCGACAGTCATGGTGTTTCCTATTCGGAGACATGATTTGCTGAAAGTCAACGAGATCTTCTGTTCGATTCAGGGAGAATCCTCCTATGCCGGATATCCCTGTACATTTGTCCGTCTGACCGGATGCAATCTCCGTTGCAAATACTGCGATACGCGTTACGCCTATAAAAAAGGCAGGAATACGTCCATCGATTCCATTATCAGCAAGGTCAGCTCTCACCTCTGCCCTCTTACTGAGGTCACCGGCGGAGAACCCCTGCTTCAGGAAGAAACTCCGGAACTCGTCGATAGTCTGATCCGGAAGGGATACAAGGTTCTTGTGGAAACCAATGGAACACTGGACATTTCCATTCTCCCGGAAAAAGCGATATGCATTATGGACATCAAATGTCCTGGAAGCGGAGAATGCGGGAAAACTCTGTGGTCCAACATCGGCCAGCTCCGTGGCCAGGATGAGATCAAGTTCGTCCTGGCGTCCAGAGAGGATTATAAATGGGCTCTCGATATTCTTCATCAGTACAGGCTGGAGGACAGGACCGTTCATCTGTCGCCCGCATGGGGGCTCCTGCTTCCGGCGGATCTGGCCTCGTGGATGCTCGATGACCATGTGCACGCCCATCTGCACCTTCAGCTGCACCGTGTGATCTGGCCTGAAGAAAACAGGGGGAAATGACATGAAGCCCAAAGCAGTGGTGCTTTTGTCCGGTGGAATAGATTCGACAACCACTCTGGCTATTGCAGGTTCGGAGGGGTATACATGT
>CAYXFJ010000009.1:0-16803 GCA_964464265.1 uncultured bacterium | reverse complement strand
ACGGTCAGCGCAACATATTTGAGATCACCGCTGCGGAACAGATCGCGAAATCCCTTGGAGCTGAAAAACATCTCGTGATGGACATCGGCCTGTCCTCCATCGGCGGATCCGCTCTTACCACCGATATACCCGTGCCGAAACACCGTTCCGGCAGCGAAATGGCACAGAGCATTCCGATCACTTATGTTCCGGCGAGGAACATCATCTTCCTTTCCCTGGCTCTCGCCTGGGCTGAAAGGCTTCAGGCGGATACGATTTTTATCGGTGTCAATGTGCTGGACTATTCCGGTTATCCGGACTGCAGACCCGACTTCATCCGGGCTTTCGAGGCCATGGCCAATACAGGCACCCGGGCAGGTATCGAGGGACATCCTTTCCGGATCCTCACCCCCCTGATCAGCCTGAACAAGGCCGGCATTATCAAAAAGGGCATGGAGCTCGGCGTGGACTACCGCCTGACCCGGAGCTGTTACGATCCCTCTCCCAGAGGCAAAGCCTGCGGTGCATGCGACAGCTGCATTCTCCGGAAAAAGGGATTCCAGGAAGCCGGATTGGAAGATCCCACAGATTACGAGTGAAGGAAACGCATATGAAACCATTGAAAAGAGGTCAGATTGAGATCCGGGACTCGAAGCTCACTGCTGTTCCGAACCCATATCCCGGACGGGACTATGAGGTGGCTGTCTCTCTGCCCGAATTCACCTGCCTCTGCCCCCTTTCCGGCTACCCGGATTTTGGCACCATTCATGTCCGCTACATACCGGACCATCACATCATTGAACTCAAATCCCTCAAACTGTACATCAATAAATTCAGGGACCGGGAGATCTTTCATGAGGAAACCGTAAACCTCATACTGGACGACCTGGTGGCCGTAGCGAAGCCCAGATGGATGGAGGTTACCGGGGATTTCAACCCGAGAGGGAATGTGAAAACGGTGGTCAAGGCACAGTATAAAAAGGATTCATGAACCATGAAAGACGTTCAAAATCAACCGGATCCCAGAAGGCTACCCATAGATATAGTGGGTGTAAAAAACCTGCATTATCCCATCACCGTGCTGGACAGGGAGAATGGCGTTCAGCACACCGTTGGATCTATCAACATGTATGTCAATCTCCCCCACCGGTTCAGGGGAACGCACATGAGCCGGTTCATCGAGGTCCTGAACGAACATCATCAGGAACTGCATATAAAAAAGATACCCGGAATTCTCGAGAAAATGAAGACCAAGCTGCATGCGGAGGAAGCCCATATAGAAGTACGCTTCCCCTATTTTATGGAAAGATCCGCGCCGGTCAGCGGGTCGAAAAGCCTGATGGAGTATCACTGCGGCTTTTTATGCACCCTGAGGGAAAAGGCGGATTTTGTGCTGACCGTGGAAGTTCCTGTTTCCTCTCTCTGTCCCTGCTCCAGGGAGATTTCCGACCGTGGAGCTCATAACCAGCGTTCGGTCGTCACCATTGAAGTGCGCTATAAGGGTTTCATCTGGCTCGAGGAACTCATCGAAATGGCTGAAAAAGCAGCTTCCAGCCCTCTTTACGCCCTGCTAAAAAGAGAGGATGAAAAAGCGGTGACCGAATCCGCCTACGATAATCCGCGTTTTGTGGAGGATATGGTCAGAGAGGTCACTACCATGCTCAAACGCGACAAAAGGATCACCTGGTTCAGGGTGTCTTCGGAAAATTTCGAATCCATACATAATCACAGCGCGTATGCCTGCATAGAGAAGCAGTGTAACCCTGTTTGAAATTTTTCGTAAAATAGCATACATCCTGAGAATATAGAAAACAACCGTACAGAACAAAAGGAGGCCCCATGAAAGTCAGTCCGTCTCACTTTTTGGGGGGAATTTTTCTGATCCTGCTGGGTGCGCTTTTACTGGCAAGCTCGATGGGTTATCTGTACCTGGACGACGAACTGACCGTTTCGGCTGTGTTCGCCTCAGCGGGTGCTGTCATGCTGCTTGCTTTTTTCTTTTTCAAAGCCGGGGGGTGGGCCCTGATTCTGGGTTCCATTTCGTTATTCACAGGCGCAGCTATTTATATTGATACCACCCGTATTCTTCCTGACGAGGGGATAGGAGTTGTTCTCTTCGTTCTGGCAGGTCTCGTTTTTCTGAGCGCTCTCAGGGGCGGCAAGAAAAACTGGTGGGCGATCATTCCCGGCGGCGGGTGCCTTGTCCTTGCGGGAAACATCTTGCTGGAGATCCTCTTATGGCGTTCCGAACAGTATCACGGAGTGGTCTTTTTCGGGGGCATTGGCCTGATATTCGGGATCATCTACCTCTTGAAGGATAAAACATACAGGCTGGGATGGGCAAAATATCCGAGCCTGGTCGGATTCGGCATGGCCGCACTGATCCTGGTGACCGTCGATTTCAGGGATACATTCAGCCAGTATATCTTTCCGGCTTTGCTCATCACCGGCGGGATACTGCTCATAGCCGGTTCCGCCAGGCGCGCACGGGCGGCAAAAACAATTTCCGTTCCTCGCGAAGAGGAACCGGTGGACATTCCTGAAACAGAGGACAGTCAGATGGCAGTTTCGCCTTCTAAAAAGAGAAGAAAGAAGACAACCTGACAGGATGAAACTATATATCCATAAATTTACCCGGTCCGGCACATGCAGGGCCGGGTTTTTTATTTTTGAAAATCTGAAATTTGTTATTACCTTATTCAGGTAAACATTCTGCTTCAGCGCATGGTACTTCCCCCGGAATTCCGGGAATATGTTTAACAGGCTGCAGTACACAGCCGGTTCAGGTCAGGATCATAATCCCATACCTGACAACTACGAAAAGGAAATCCGTGTGAAAATCAAAGAAAGAATCATTCCATACAAAGGCAAAAACATCCTTATCTATTTCAGCGTCGACCGCTGTACCCATGTGGCGGAATGCCTGCGGGGAGCTCCTGAAGTGTTCGATTCAACGCGCAGGCCATGGATCATAGCGGATGCGGAGGGCGCAGACAAGGTTGCGGAGGTCATTGTCCGCTGCCCGACCGGAGCCCTGCATTTCAAGCGCCTGGACGGAGGGCCTGTGGAATCTCTGCCCGAAGAGAACATTCTCAGCCTTGAACCGAACGGACCGGTCTATTTTAAAGGTAATATAGAGCTTCGTTCCGGAACAGGAGAGATCCTTCTCAGGGACACCCGGATTGCCATGTGCAGATGCGGGCAGTCTCGTCACAGACCATTCTGCGACGGACTGCATGCCATAAGTGATTTTCAGCATGACGGCTCCATACGAAGGAAAAAAAGAAAAGAAAGCGAAGAGTTATCCGGATCCGGCCCGCTGACAGTCACATTCCAGACCGACGGTCCCATTCTTCTGGAGGGACCCTTCAAGATCATCGACCCGGAAGGCCGGGTGGGTTTTCAGGGAAACCGTGCGGTATTATGCAGATGCGGCGCCAGCAAAAAACCGCCATTCTGTGACAACAGCCATTCCAGAACCGGGTTCCAGGCGGAATCATGAAGAGGAGATTTTTTATGCTGATCAGACGCTCATTCTTTCTTTTTATATGTCTGACCGCCGGAATTCTCTCTGCTGATGAGGGCATGTTCCCGATCAGCGAGATACACAAATTGAACCTGAAGGAAAAGGGTCTGGAGATGGATCCCCTGGAAATCTATAATCCTCTGGCTGTCAGTCTCATAGACGGCATCTGCAACATCGGCGGGTGCACGGGTTCCTTTGTTTCAAACAGGGGGTTGATCCTGACCAATCATCACTGCGCCTACCGTGCCATTCAGGGCGCAAGCTCGGCTGAAGAGGATTTCCTGAAAAACGGATTCCTGGCAAAATCGCTTGAGCAGGAAGCCCCTGCAAAGGGCTATACGGTCCGCATCACCGAATCGTACACGGATGTTTCTGTTGAGGTGCTGGGGGCCGTTTCCGAAGGCATGTCCTTTGCTGAGCGCACTCGTGCAATAGAGCAGAGAATGAAAGAAATTGTAGCCCGTGCGGAACAGGCCCGCCCGGGCATAAGAGCTTCCGTTTCAGAGATGTTCACCGGGAAAACCTATGTACTTTTCATCTATACCTATCTGAGGGACGTGCGCCTGGTCTATGCACCTCCCCTGGCTATCGGCAATTTCGGGGGAGAAGAGGATAACTGGATATGGCCGCGCCATACAGGGGATTTCTCGTTCATGCGCGCTTACGTGGCTCCGGACGGATCCCCTGCGGATTATGATCCAGCCAATGTGCCTTATCAGCCCAGACGGGTCATACCCGCGGCTCCCCGCGGTGCGAACAAGGGCGATTTTGTTTTCCTGCTGGGATATCCGGGACGGACCTTCCGTCACAACACCTCGCATTTCATCGCCTATGAAGAAGAGGTCCGTATGCCATGGGTCGCGGACTGGTATCACTGGCAGATTTCCGTCATGGAGAAACTGGGAGAAAAGAACAGGGCTGTTGAATTGAAGCTTTCCCCGAGGATCAAAGGCCTTTCCAATACGATGAAGAACTACCGCGGCAAGATTCTCGGTCTCGGCCGCATCCGGCTCGTGGAAAAGAAACGGGAGGAAGAGGCGAGATTGCAGTCCTTTATTGACAGCCGGCCGGATCTCAAAGAACAGTACGGTACACTGCTTGGTGAGATCGGCGCAGTATACGATGAAATGCGCCGGACCGCCGGCTCCGGCAGGGTCATGGATTACCTTCTGAGGAGTTCCGTACTGCTGTCGAACGCCTATACGCTATATGAGGCTTCCATTGAGAGGCAGAAGCAGGATATAGAGAGGGAATCCGCGTATATGGACCGGAACTTCGATAGAACCAAACTCAGCCTGACCATGGCACTCGGGGATTTTTATGAACCCGCAGACCGGATTATTTTTGGTGAAATGCTCAAGAGAGCGGCGGCTCTTGAGGGAGAGAGTGCAATAGAGCCTTTACGCCGTTTCACGGGCAATGGAGATCCGGATGAGGCGATACGGAGTTTTCTCGAAAGAGCTTATAGCAAAACGGCGCTTCACGAACCTGCTTTGGACAGGCTTCTGGACATTCCCAGGGAAGACCTTATGAAATTGGACGATCCTTTCCTCAAACTGGCCATGGATCTGTACCCGCTTTACCAAAAGAGAAAAGAAATCTCCCGTGCAAGGGAAGGGGCACTGAGCGAGTTGTACGGGCGTTTGATCGATGTGAAAAAAGCGTTTCTCTCCTCGGAATTCATCCCGGATGCCAACGGAACTCTGCGCCTGACCTGCGGCACCGTGCGCGGCTACTCCCCGAAGGACGGTGTGGAATACGAACCTGTAACGACAGTGAACGGCATCCTTGAAAAAACCACGGCACAGGAACCTTTCGATACACCCGCAGCGCTCTCTGATCTGATCCGTTCGGGTGATTTCGGAAGTTACGCCCATCCCGGTCTCAAAACAATTCCCGTGGCCATTCTGTACGATATGGACACTACGGGAGGGAATTCTGGAAGTCCTGTGCTGAACGCAAGAGGCGAGCTGGTCGGCGTGAACTTCGACAGGGCTTATGAGGCCACGATCAATGACTTTGCATGGAACACCGCATACAGCAGGTCAATCGCCGTGGATATCCGGTACATTCTCTGGATCACAAGCCAGCTCGGCCAAGCAGGACATCTTCTCGAGGAAATGGGACTGTAGGTAAACCTTCGAGCCTGATCAATGATCCCGGATTGAAAATCCATTTTATGATCGTTTGACTTTTCATATCTTTTACAACCTAATTTTCCGGAGGCAAAAATGAGCCATCAAAAGAGACTGTACATTTCTCTCTTCACAGCCGCACTCATGCTTCTCATCCGGTTCCCGCTCCTGGCACAGGACAGGACACGTTATGAGATCCGGATACCCGATATTCCCGGGTATGTGACTCTGAAATGCGATTTCCATATGCACACGGTATTTTCGGATGGCAATGTGTGGCCTCATACCCGTGTCCAGGAAGCCTGGAAGGAAGGACTGGATGCGATCTCCATCACTGACCATCTCGAATATCAGCCCCACAAAGAGGATGTGAAGCCCAATCCCAACCGGCCCTATGAACTCGCTCTCGGCCTGGCCAGGTCTCTCGGAATCCTTCTCGTACGCGGTGCGGAGATCACCCGGCAGATGCCGCCCGGCCATCTGAATGCCATTTTCATAGAAGATGCGAATGCACTGGTAACGCCGGAATTCATGGATGCCGTGAAGGCCGCTATGGATCAGAAGGCATTCGTGTTCTGGAACCATCCGGGCTGGACCGGCCAGCAGCCTGACGGCATACCCAGATGGTATCCCATTCACACGGAGCTCCTCGAAAAAGGCTGGATGCACGGCGCAGAAGTGGTCAACGGCCCCGAATACTATCCGCTGGTTCTTCAGTGGTGTCTGGACAAAAAGCTGACTTTCATGTCCAATACGGATGTGCACAATCCCATAGCTATGGACGTGGATTTCCAGTCGGGAGAACACCGTGCCATGACCCTGGTGTTCGCCAGGGAAAAAACCCTGGAATCTTTGAAGCAGGCCCTCTTTGAACGGAGAACTGCCGTGTACCAGCAGGACAGGCTGGTCGGTGATCCTCTGTATCTGAAAGCGATCATGGATGCCGGCATCACGGTCAGGAATCCCGGAATCACCGTCACAGGCAAGGACAGGGTTTTCGTTCAGATCACCAATAACCTGGAGCTGCCGCTCGTGCTGAAGGCTGAAAAGGAGCTGGAGGATGTTACTTTCCCTGAGGCCGTTACCCTCTCTCCGGACCGCACCACGGTACTGGAGATACGGGGGAAATCCAAAACCCTGAACGCCAAAAAAATCCTCGAACTCCCGTATACTGTCGAAAACCTCGTGATCGCGCCTGACAGTGGATTACCTTATAGTCTGAAGCTTGAGGTCACCTTTAATCAGCCGGAGAAGGAATAAAAGGAAAGGTCTGAACCCGCGGCTCTCCGGTTAGAGGTTGAACATTCTGCATTGTGGGTGTGGGGAAAGATATAACCTGAACAGCGGCATTCCAGTCTGGATTTGCACGCTCTCCGCACCGGAACCTGCCGGAATCAAGGAAAAGCATGACCTCTGCCTTCCGCTTTCGGGTCCGTGATTCCAGAGTCTTCGTTTTAAGGGCATTGCAGAATATATACTCTATAATGCCTTTCTTGTTTAATGATTCCCGCCTGCCCTCTCGTAAACCACCTTTCCCCCTGCAATCGTGAAATCCACTTTCGTCTTCATGATCTCGCTTTCCGGGATGGAGAACAGGTCTCTGTCCAGAATCACCATATCTGCCAGCATCCCCTCGCGCAGCATTCCCTTACGGTCTTCCATGAACTCCGCGTAAGCCGGTCCCGCTGTATACAGAAAGACAGCGGTTGCCATGTCGAGCTTCTCTTCCGGGAACCATCCTTCCCCGGGCTCTCCTGCCCTGTCCTTGCGCGTTACGGCCGCATAAAGCCCTTCCATCGGATCCAGAGGTTCCACAGGCCAGTCCGTTCCAAAGGCAATACGGGCGCCCGAATTGAGAAGGCTCTTCCATGCATATGCCCCCCTGCAGCGCTCGTGTCCCAGGCGTTTCTCTGCGAACCTCTTGTCCGTGATGCAGTGCGTGGGCTGCATGGACGCAATCACACCCAGCAGAGCGAACCTGGGAATGTCCGACTGTGAAAGGATCTGTGCGTGTTCGCTCCTGTGCCTGGAGTCCCTCACGCCATTGGCCTGTCTGGCCTTTTCGTAAGCGTTCAGTATCCAGTGATTTCCCTTTGCTCCGATGGCGTGTATTCCGATCTGAAATCCCAGGCGGTCCGCAGTGATCACTTCCTTCTCAAGTTCTTCATAAGACATCTGTGGAAGGCCGCTTGTGGACGGATCGTCCGAAAAGGGTTCGAACATAAGTGCTGTTCCGGAACCCAGAGTACCGTCAATGAACCCTTTCAGATAGCCGGCACGGATCCAGTTGTTCTCCGGTGGATATTTTTCCCTCAGGCTGTTGTAAAGGGCAAGCACCATTTCATCTCCGGTGAGCCTGAGATTAAAAGTGACCCTGGCCGTGAGTTTTCCCTCGTCATACAGCCGCTGGAGGAGAGCCTCGTTACCATTGAGATGCTGTATACTGGTCACGCCAAGCCTCCTGGCTTCAGCGAATGCCAGGTCCAGGGCTTCGAGATTTTTTCCTGTTCCCTCCTCTTGAGACATGGGGTAGACGCTCTGTATCCGCAGAAGCCCCTGTGCGGATTCCTTGAGAATGCCCGTGGGTTCTCCCGTGACAGGATCCTTCACAATAGTGCCTCCGGGGGGATCCGGTGTGTTTATATTTATTCCGCAGATGCGCAGTACAGCGCTGTTCACCCACACCGAATGTCCGTCCACTCTTGACAGGGCCACGAAATGATCCGGGGCTACCTTGTCGAGCATTTCCTTCGTCGGCCATGTTTTGTCAGGAAAAAGCTCATGATCCCAGCCCCTCCCCCTGATGATCCCCCCTTGCCCGGACCTGTCAGCGCGCTCCTTAACCATGCGCTGAATAACTTCCACGTCACCTATGTTTCGGAAATCGAGCTCGAGGAGCGACTCGCCCCCGCCCATAAAATGGAGATGGGCGTCATTGAATCCGGGTAAAACCAGCCTTCCACCGGCATCAATGATCTTCGTCAGTCCTTTTCGCTCATGTTTCGAAATGTCCGCGTTCGATCCCACAGCCACAATCCATTCTCCCTTTACCGCAACAGCCTGAGCCTGTGTGCAGCTTTTGTCCATGGTCATCACTTTCGCATTCTTTATCACCAGGTCAGCTGCAGGTTTGTCCTGCTGGGCGCACACGCAGACCGACAGAAGCACGTACAGGAAAAGTACCCATTTTTTACATTTCATAATATCTCCTGCGAGAGAAAACGACCTTTTTCATTTTTATGTACCGGTCAAATACCGGAGGATCATAAAACGGATTCATTCTAATGTATAAAAAGCCTGTGGTTACTGGCAAGGACTTTTTCCGGTTGCAAATTTTTCCGGACTTTCCTGCAAATCCGGTCCGCTCGTCTTTTCAAGCTTGACAAAAGCGGCCCCGTGCGGTATATTGAATGTCGCCTTTTTCATAGGAGTAACTGCATGCCCAGGGCATTCGACCCGGCACAAAACCACACAAGAACCAAAAAGCTCATCGGATATGTCCCCCGCAAAAAAGCAACCAGCGATACTTATTCAAAGCTCGGTTTTAAAAGCGGCCTGGAGATCCACCAGCAGTTGAAGACCCGCACCAAGCTGTTCTGCCGCTGCCCGGCCGGAATATACCAGACCTACGGAAGCTACGATGCCGAACTGGTCCGTCATATGCGTCCGACGCTGAGCGAACTCGGAGAATACGACGGCACAGCCCTTATGGAATTCAAAACAAAAAAAGAGATCCTATACCGGCTCTGTTACGAGACAGCCTGCACCTACGACATTGACGACACGCCTCCCTTTCTCCTGAACAGGGAAGCCCTGTCCATCGCCATGGAAATAGCTCTCCTTCTCAAGACCAGTATCGTGGGAGAGCTGCATATCACCCGAAAACAGTATCTGGACGGAAGCATCCCCACAGGCTTTCAGCGCACGGGTATTGTGGGTATAGAAGGCAGCATTCCTCTTTCAGGAAAGACCATTCGCATCATTCAACTCAGCATTGAGGAGGATGCCTGCAGGGAGGTTTCGGATGTGGGTCACATGCGCGTCTACACCACGGACCGTCTGGGTATACCGCTTATCGAAACAGTGACCTATCCGGACATGGAAACCCCGGACGAGGTCGAAGAGGCCGCTCACTATCTCCGTTTCCTCGCCCGAAGCACCGGAAAGGTGAATACAGGAATTGGCGCTGCAAGGCAGGACGTGAATGTAAGCATTGCAGGCGGCACACGGGTCGAGATCAAGGGCGTTGCCCACATCCGCTGGATCCCGGAGCTCACGCACAACGAAGCGTTCCGCCAGAGGGCCCTGCTGGAGATAAGGGATAAGGTGAAGAAAAAGGGGAATCCTGCAGTCTGGAAAATCCGGAGCCTGGCTCTCGGACCGGACCTTCTGAAAAAAACTTCCGGCATGAAAAACAGGATGAAAACAAAATATGGATTTGAAAAGGCGGGGGAACCCGGTTATGAAGTATATGCCGTGAATTTGCCCCGATTTGAAGGGATTCTCTCCTCTTTCACACAGCCTGGAAAAAGTTTTGCGGATGAAATTTCGGACAGGCTCAAGGTCATTGCCTGCATAGAGAAACCCAACATGGTCCATTCCGAAGCGCTGTCGCATGCCCTCTCGAAGAAAGATCTCAGTACTGTCCGTTCTTTTCTGGGAAGCCGCGCAGGTGACGCCCAGATACTCGTGTGGGGGCCTTCACGCGACATCCCTACAGCGCTTGAAACCATACAGGATAGATGCAGGCTCGCTTTTCAGGGTGTGCCGAATGAGACCCGTAAGATACTTCCTGACTTCACAACCGTGTTCGAAAGAGTGCTTCCCGGTCCGGACCGTATGTATCCTGATACGGATTCGGCACCCATTCCTATCAGCGAACAGTTGATCACAGAGGCAAGGGGCAGGCTTCCTGTGGACCTGCATGAGCAGAAGGAAAAAATGAGTGCATGGAATATTCCCGGAGACGTGCACCCTTTTATATTCAGAAGAACCCTTTTCCCCGTTCTGGAACAGCTGATCGCTCTGGGTATGGAACCTAAAGCTGCAGGCCTGTTTCTCGGGCATCATTACAAACGAACGGTTGGAAAATACGGCCTTTCCGGGGCTCCTGAGCCAAATCGCATCATCGAACTCTTTCTCTTTATGAAAAAAAATCATATCCATTTCGACCTCGCCGGAGTCCTTCTGCCGCAAATGGCGGAACATCCTTCTTCTGATTTCAAAGACCTTCTCGCCAGGGTGGGATACAGGAAGCTGAAACCTGAGACACTCCTGGCGAAAATTCCGGCACAGAGAAAAGCGTTCCGCCGCATTAAAAAGTCCGGATCGCCAGGTGCTGCAAACCGCTGGATCATGGGCAGATTGAGGCCCCTTGCCATGGGCAACATGGACCTCGAGGCACTGCGCAGGGCGGTGGATGGAGCATTGTCATGAAAGACGAATTCAAAGGGTACAGGGGCAAATCCCTTGCTGTTTTGAAACAGTTTGGCATAAGGGTGTGGAGCGAGGCTGTCGTTGAATCGACACGGGGGACATTCAGAGGCATCATTCTCCCGAGGTCGGAGAGCGATGACGACCGGCATCTTGTGCTGAAGCTGTCCACGGGTTACAATATAGGTATCGAAGTCAGTACCATACAGCGAATGGAAGAGATCGGCTACAGGGAGGCGCATTATAAAATACCGGAAAAGGAGTTTCCGGTCTCCAGGGACAAACCCAATATAAAACTGCTCGGCACCGGAGGTACCATTGCATCCCGTCTCGATTACCGTACGGGCGCCGTGATCCCCGCTTTTTCACCGGGGGAGCTTTATGGCGCTGTGCCTGAACTGGCGGATATCTGCAACCTTTCCACTGAAAAACTCTTCGCTGTATTCAGCGAGAATATGGGTCCGTCCCAGTACAAGACCCTGGCCATTGCCATAGGCGAGGAGATTAAAAAAGGCATAGATGGAATTGTTATAGGCCATGGAACGGATACCATGCATCATACGGCTTCCGCTCTCGCGTTCATGGTGCAGAACTCTCCCGTGCCCATCGTGATGGTGGGCTCCCAGCGTTCCTCGGACCGTCCCTCATCGGACGCAGCGCTGAACCTGATCCATGCTACAACCGCCGCAGCACATTCGGATATTGCGGAGGTAATGGTGTGCATGTTCGGCCCGACTTCCGATGAATACGGACTGCTGCACAGGGGGACGCGGGTGCGGAAAATGCATTCCTCATACCGGTCCACCTTCCGTACAGTGGGCGATATACCTCTGGCCATGGTGAGAAGAGAGGGCGTCACTCCCCTGCGGCAGGACTACAACAAAAGAAGGAAAGACCGGAACGTTGAGATACTTCCCTTTTTCGAAGAACGGGTGTCCCTGCTCTACTACTATCCCAACATGCACCCGGACATCATCGACTCGCTCGTGGACAAGGGTTACAGGGGAATCGTCATTGCTGGAACGGGACTGGGTCATGTGAACAAGCCCGTGTATCCGGCCATTGAGCGCGCAATAAAGGCCGGAGTGTGCATTTACATGACAGTACAGACCCTGTGGGGGTACGTGCATATGTTCGTGTACGATACGGGAAGGGATTTGATGAGCAAGGGCATCATACCCGCCCAGAACATGCTGCCGGAAGTAGCGTACATCAAGCTGGGATGGGCTCTGGGGCAGACCCGGGATCTCGAAAAGGTCAGAGAAATCATGCTCACTCCCGTGAACGATGAGATCACGGAACGCGAACCTTACAACGGGTATCTGATTTTCCAGGGAGGGATACCCGAAATTGAGGAGTTTCTGAAGAGGATACATAAATAGGTGATACCCGGTTTTTTCAGGCAGGCAAAATACAGCAGCGGATACGATGGAAGAAAGAAAACTGATCTTCCATGATCAGAAAATAGCGGAACTCATATCCACGAAGATCGAAATCCGGAATGTGCAGGATATTCTGGACATCATCGCGGATGCTTTTTATCAGGGCGCAGGAGGTATTATATTACACGATAAAAATATAACGTCTGATTTTTTTGATCTCAAAACCGGACTGGCCGGTGAAATCCTCCAGAAATTTTCAAACTACCGGATGAAATTGTCCATAGTCGGGGATTTTTCAAAATACCCGGGAAAAAGTCTCAACTCCTTTATCGCCGAGAGCAACCGCGGAAACTACATTTCCTTCGTACCGGATACCGGATCGGCTGTCGCCCGGTTGAAATCATAGGAAAGGGTTATCCCTGTTCTCAGCTCCTTTCACGAAGCGGTCCAGTAATTCTCACATTAAAGATCCATTTCTCACACTGTATATGAAGAAAACTTCCAGATGTCCTTCCTCTGGCATCATCCTCTGGAGTTATATCACCTTTCATTCTTCGGCCCGTGCCGGAACGATTTAACGCTCAGAAAAGACCCATCTGTCCGTCCTCTTTTTTAGTCCTGCCCTTTGCCCTTTTTACTTCCAGCCGTTCGATAAGTGCTTCTTCAATGGTGTCCAGAAAAGAACTTCTCTTCAGGCAGTGCTCTCTTCCCCACAGGAACCGTTTCTCCGCATGGGTGAGAAATAGCCGGTGCTTTGCCCTTGTCATGCCCACGTAAAGAAGACGCCTTTCCTCTTCCCTGTCGGATTCCCTTCCAGGATGAAGTGAAAAAGGGATCAGGCCCTCTTCACAGCCTGTGATGAAAACGCAGCTGAATTCGAGTCCCTTGGCTGCATGCAGGGTCATGAGGGTCACCTGCTCCGTGTGCGGCCTGAACAGGTCTGTTTCCATCCCCAGTGTCACGAACCTGATAAATCCTTCCATATCCCCCCCAAAATCCCCGGCCGTGCTGAGAAGCCTCTGAAAATCCTCTTTTGATTCATGCTCCCCAGTAAACAGTATTTTCTCGATTTCCAAAAGAGTTTCGCGTACTGTCGGTTTCAAAAGTTTTATGTCCTTTGCTATGCTTCCGGTGTTCCCGGACATTTCATGCATAAAGCAGTATTTCGGATTCATGACTCCTTTTAAAACGCGTATCAGGGTGCATGCGGGTTCTGTCCTGAAAAAAGGACCCTCCGTGATGCTCTGGAACGGGATACTGTGATCGATCATGGCTTTTTCCAGTGCCCCCATTTGCTGATGGGTCCGTGCAAGAACAGCAAAATCCGAAAGGCTGGCTGATTCAGGAACCCCTTCGCCTTCTGTTATGTCGCTGTCCATGCTGAAAAACCTCAGTCCTCCCATCAGGGATTCGATGGTCCTGGCCACGAATTCCGCCTCGCTCTTCTCTGTAGGATGCCCCGAGATCGCTATATTCAGCCCTTCCTCCATACCGCTCAACCATTCCGGGCTTTCCTTCACGATGCCGGCCCCCGCCCCTCCCCCCCTCTCCCCGGTCACCACCTGCCCGGCCGCTTTGAGTATGCGGCCGGAACAGCGGTAACTTTTCTTCAGGGTATACACTTTAGCCCGGTAATCGTTGAGAAACGCATCGGTGAAGCGGAGATCCGAACCTCTGAAACCGTAAATGGCCTGATGCGGATCGCCAATAACGCAGAGATTGGACTGAGGTTCCGGCATCATAAAGCGGAGCAGACTGTACTGGGCTTCATTGATGTCCTGATATTCATCCACGAGCAGAAAGCGGTACCTGTCTCTTATTTCCTCTGCAATCACCGGATCCTCCTTGAGGAGATTGACCGGCTTTGACACAAGATCATCCAGATCGAAAAGGTTGTGATCCTCAAGAAAGGCATCGTAGGACAGTATCGTTTCCCTGAATGCCGGATCCTCCCCTATCGGCTCGCGTCCTGAGATTTGCTTGAAGCGTTTGACCGCCCCGGAGATGCGTTTCAGGGAGGAAGATTCGATACCCAGCTGTTCCTTCAGTATATACAGCCGCTCATTCTCGTCCACCACAGTGAAAGGCAGATCCCGCCCCAGCTTCTGATGATAGAGGCAGAGCAGCCTGTATCCGAACGCATGGAATGTGAAGACCTGTCTTTCCTCTCCCCCTTTCCCGAGCAGTCTGTTCAGCCTGTCCTTCATCTCCCCTGCCGCCCGGTTGGTGAACGTGACCGCAAGAATCTTTTCCGGTGGAACACCCTGTCTCGAAATAAGCCATGCTATCCGGTGCGTGAGAACCCGCGTCTTTCCGGTCCCGGGCCCGGCAACGATCATGACAGGACCTTGAAAATGGGCGACGGCCGAGCGCTGTTCCTGATCCAGACCCTCCAGAAGAGAACCGTCCGGAAGCCCGGGCATTCCTGAATCCCTTTCGGCAGATGAAGCCTGTTTTTCGGAAAGTTCAACGCCCGCAGGACTGTCCGGAGGAACCCCGCGGCGAGGATGCCTGTCAGACGGAACCCTTTCTTCAGGAAGCCTGTCAGGACGGATCCCGCCGGGAGTGCGAATTTCAGACGGAACCTTTCCGGGAGCAAGCCTTTCAGGCGGAACCCCGTCAGGAGTAAGCTTTTCAGAAATGACCCCGCCTGCAGTACTCACATTCCCTTCCTTCACCCTGATCCTGTACTCTTTTAGATCGAAACGGACGAGAGGGCTGGGAGGATTCGGTGAATGCATTTTTCCGCCCTCTCCGAACAGAGAATCCGGCGAGCCGTAATTTCTGATCTCCTCCTCTCTGAAGGTCCTGATGCGGCCGTACTCCCCGTCATATCCCTCTTCTATGAAAATCTCACGGGCTCTCATTCTCCTGACGGCCTCTGTTAGAAGATCGTTCCCCAGTTTCCCTAATTCTTCGGGGGACATATGGAGCAGAATGTTGAACTCCGAACCCGCCTTTCCGATCAGTGCATGGTAAGCCTGGGCTACCTGTTTGCTGCTGGCGCTCACGCCGGTGATCTCTGACAGGATCTCTTTTAATGGGATCAGCGAATAAAAAGGACTGCGTTTCAGTTCTTCAATATTCTCCCTGTCAGAAAGCTGCGCCACTCTGTTCATCACACCCACGGTAACCGGTTTCCCGCACACCGTGCACAATCCCCCGTGCTTTCCGGTTTCCAGAGGATCCCAGCAGATACCGCATTTCCGGTGGCCGTCATAATGGTATTTGCCCTCCTGAGGGAAGAATTCGATCGTGCCCAGGAAGCGGCCGGCATTTCCGGATTTTAAGGCTCCGGTTATGCCTTCATAGGAAAGTTCCGTATCGAAAAGGTTAGCTTCCCTGCCCAGTTTTTCAGGGGAGTGCGCATCGGAATTGGAGACAAGAGTGTAGCGGTCCAGGAAGCTGCACGTCCAGTTCATGGGAGGATCGCTGGACAGGCCTGTCTCGACCGCATAAATATGGGGGCAGAGGTCCCGGTAACATTCCTCGATGGTATCAAAACCCGATTTCGCTCCCAGAGCGGAAAACCACGGAGTCCATATATGGGCAGGTATGAAACAGATCTCCTCCGATATTTTCAGCACGATTTCCAGAAGATCACGGGAATCCAGGCCCAGAATAGGCCTTCCATCCGACGTGATGTTCCCTATCCGGGAAAGTGCGTTCTGTATGGCCGTGACTTTTCCGAAATCCGGCGCAAGCAGCACATGGTGCACCTTGCGCGTTCTGTCCCCTTTTTTATATATGGTGCTGATCTCCGCTGAGAGGATGAAGCGTACATCCCGGGAGAATGCGCCAGTGCCGGATTCCGGATGCCGGAAACAGGGCTTCAGCCTGAAAAGCCCGGGTTCTGCAGGCTCGAGTTTTTCCTCCAGCTCTTTTGTCCAGCCTGGATGGGTGAAATCACCGGTACTCACGACCGTGATCCCCTTTTTTGCAGCCCAGAGTTCCAGCTGCCCCGGATTCAGATCCCCGCTCGTTGCTATGGAAAAATGGGAATGTATGTGCAGGTCTGCAATGAATTTCATGTTACTTCTGCCTGTCCAGGATCCGGAGCCGGACGTGGGGAACATTCCTCTTTCTTCAGGTTTCTATCATGCTTTCCGGCCATGGCTTTTATCAGCTGTTTGACCCTCTTTTCAAGTTTTACGAAATGCGAGCCTTTCCAGTATACTTTGCCGCAGGACGAACAGCAGAGGAACCGTCTGAAAGTGACTGCTGTATGGTGTGGCAGTTCACTCAGGATATCCTCTATTGTAGAGCGAACCCGTAAGAAGGTATCGAGCCGGGTGACCTCGAGCACGCGGCAGACGCCCGGATTATCCGGAGGGGCTACTACGTAAAG
>CAYXFJ010000008.1:21660-24785 GCA_964464265.1 uncultured bacterium | reverse complement strand
GTGGGAAGTATCATCGTGTATGGATTAATTTTTTTAATGGCTGTCGCAGGAGCGTCGTGGGGATTTAAAATGATCATATCGAACTTGGCATACCACTCTGGCCGGCCTCCGTTCCAGGTCAGGGTTCCCAGCCTCGGATAAGGCGGATTGAACTCCTGGGCTCTTAATTCTACAGTAATTAAAAGAAACAAAACGAGGGCTGTGGCTTTCGCTGCAGTCTGTTTTTGAATTATTTGGCCGACTTTCATAATGGATTGCTCTCCCATGCTGTTATAACAAAAGAATCAATTCCCCTGCACTGATTCTCAGGGTCCGGGTACTTTAAGCCACCTGAAAATGTTACAAAAATCAAGCCAAAATAATTAAGAGGTTAAGCCCGTTTTTATTCCCTGAAACAACATGAGATAAGCCCTTGCCGAACAATTCTCTTCTTCTTCCTGATAACTAAAAAAACAGGCACGGATAATCCGTATCCCATATCAGCTGCTGTATGGAAAACCGTTGGATGATCCTTTTCCGGCCAGCCGAACTCAGTCTGCTGATCTTGAGGAGACTTGCCCATATTCACGTTATTGTGCATAATCTGTAAAAAAGACAGCTGCTATCCGCAGATGCCGGATCATGGGGCATCTCATGACATTATAAACCGGGACACCGCCGGTCAGGAATTTCGCTCTATGGCATAAAAAAACCAGCGATACGTCCGGAGGAATTTAATACTGGGCGGTGTGGGCAAATTTTTCCGGTATTCCACCTGTTTCAGAGATTGAAAGCCGTCCAACTATGTTTTTCTGATGAGATTTTGCGCCACCCTTTCGACGGTCTTTGCATTACGATGCCAGGAATAATTCGTGGATATGAATGTTCTGGCCGATTCTCCGATTCTTTTCCTTAAAGGGGAATCATTCATCAATTTCCTGAAAAGTGCTTCAATCTCTCGAGGACGGTCCGGATCCACCAGAAATCCGTTCTCCCCGTGCCGTATGATTTCACGTATCTGACCCACGGAGGTGGCCACAACAGGACGGCCGGCAGCCATGTATTCGAAAATTTTAAGGGGCGAGAAAAAAAATGCTTTTTCAAGAGGATAGAGGGCCAGGCACACGTCCATGGCATTCAGGTACAGGTTTATTTCCTCATAGGGAACATATCCTGTGCATTTCACCCGGTCACCGAGGCCGTTCTGCCGTACGAAATCTTCCAGTTCCTGCCTTTTCGGTCCGTCACCTACGATGAGATAGGCGATCCGGGGCAGCGCACTGACAGTTCGTTTCATCATCTCCATCAGGTTGTCCATACCGTGCCAGTAGTTGATGGAGCCGATGAATCCAAAAATCACCTTGCCGCTGAGACCCAGGGACTTTTTGAGCCCGCTATCCGTATGAGGACAGATCTTCCCTGGATCCACTCCCATCGGATTCACCGTGATCTTTGCTTCAGGCACACGGTAATCAACGAGTATATCCTTCAGCTCCCTGGAAGTGACCGTTGCTGCGGAACATAGCTTCAGGGAAATCTTTTCGAAAAAGGAGAAACCGGGGTAATGCACATGAAACCTGATATAGGTTTTCAGCAAATGCTGTCCGAGGGCATTGATCTCAAGGATGACCGGAATGCCGTACAGCCTGCCCAGAACCGGGGATGTGAAAAAATAGGGGGAATGCCTTGTCACGATCACATCAGGCCTGAAAGACCGGATGATCTTCCATTCCTTGAAAAAAAACCTGAAATTGTTAAACACCTGCCTGGGTTCATAATAGAATTTCCTGAGCTTCGTCTTCCAGACCGGCTCTTTCGACCTGTATCTCTCGCTTTTCCCGGCACTATCTTTTTTCAGGAAAAGTGAGCTGCTCTCAATGGTGTGTCCGAGCTCCCGGAATGCCCTGGTGAACTCCATCACATGCACAAAACTTCCAACAGAAGCCTCTCTGTAATCATGCACGTAATTGAAATAACAGATTTTCACCGGGCCATTTCTCCTGTTTTCACCAGATCTATCATGAGCTTCCTTTTAAAAACCGATTCTGAAGTCCGAAAAGACCCCGGAGTTCTTCCTTTGAAAATAATCGCAGGAGGAGAGTAACCGCTCCATTCAGCATCAGTGCCGCCGGTATCTGCACAATCCAGAGCGATTCAGGAAGAATGCGAACTGCCGCCATGAAGCCTGAACTGACCAGCGTTTTTATCACCATCAGCGGATTTATGGTTTTTAAAAGTCCCTCTGTGTGGATAACCCTTAAATACATAACGGTGACAAAGATCTCTGTAATAAGGGCGGTCACAGCTGCCCCGTTGAATCCGTATCCGGGAATGATGAGCAGGTTGAGCACAAAATTGATCAGGAAAGCGAAACTGGTGGTTTTTGCTGTATAATTCTGCTGTTCCATAGCCCGCAGCACAGAGCCGAAATAATTGTTGATGAAGAGGAAGACCAGAACCCAGCCCAGAATCTGAAGGGGAAGGATGGAGGGACTGAAAGATTCCCCGAAGGTTTTCAGGATGATCGGTTTCGCCCAGAGATGGGATCCAACAGCCAGAGTCAGGCCTGTCCACAAAGTGATCCTGAATCCTTTGCTGAAAAGGCCCGGGAGATCCCGGGGCGCATGCACCTGGGCATTCGATATCGCCGGATAGAAGGACCGGGCAATGGCGATTGCGATGAAGGTCAGTATAGTGATGAACCTGTAAGCAGCATTGTAGTACCCTACGGCCTCATCGCCCTTCATGAAAGCCAGCATGTTGGAATCCAGAAGATAGTACGCAGTGGCAAAGAAACTCTGAAAACCAAAGGCGAAAGACTGCGAGAGAATCTGTCTTGTTTCCAGTATCCTGAATCGGAAAAGCAGTTTGCCGTACTTCCTGTACAGCACTAAAATGTAGAAAAATTCCATTATGGATGCGACGAGATGAACAGCTGCGAACGTAATAAGGCCGTATCCTGCCTTTAAAACAGCGAATCCGAGAAGAGTCAGTATCACGCTCAGAAAAATGGTGGCTTTGGCGTCATCGGCCATATTCTGATGGCCGTGAAAAACTGCCCGCATGGTGTTCGACAACACGTTCACGGTCAGCGAAAAGGTGATGATGAAAACTACCCATTTTGTCAGGGCATCCTTCGGCATTAC
>CAYXFJ010000008.1:14507-21586 GCA_964464265.1 uncultured bacterium | reverse complement strand
GTCGTTCTGGAAAGATCCCTTGAAATTTCGCGTGTGATAAAAGGGGTCACACCGAAATCAGCCAGAATCATCAGAATACCGCCGAAAGAGAGGGCAAATCCGTACTTGCCAAAATCGGACACGCCTGTGAGGCGTGCAAGGTAGACCACAAGAAAAAACCGTAACACCTTGCTGATGGTCTCTCCGGCGATCAGGTAGATCGAATTATTGAGGATTTTACTTTTAAATATCATGCAGGATGCCTTCTTTCATGATCCGGGGAAAACCGGTCCGTTGACCTGAATTTCGTACGGATGTCATTCATGATCAAGCAAGCCCTCGGAAAGATTTGATAATCTCCTTCTCTCCATACTCACGGTCTGATTTTTTCCCCAGAAAATAAAAAACGGACGCCGCATCGTACGCTCCGGGTTTTCGCAGAAGCCAGCGATCAAAGTACTTCAAATAAAAGGACAGGAATTGACCGGCTGCTCCCAGAAAAGCCGCTCCCCTTCGTGTAGAAGCAAAACTCCTTAAGAAATAGGTAAAAGACCATGATAGGGCCATACCGGGTCCGCAGCACGGGCCGCTTTCTATTTCTTCAAAATGACGGAAGAGCAGGCGGTGACCCAGGTGGGTGAACCGGGTAAAGTCATACCGCCCCATATGCACCTGCTGCATGAAAGGGGTCTCTGCATAAACGAGGCCTTCAGGCTTGAGAATACGAAGCGTTTCCTCAACACAGCGTCCGGGATCGGCCACATGCTCCAGTACGGCCTGAATCACAACACCGTCGAAGGTTCTGTCCTCGAAAGGGATGTCGTGTCCGTCGGCGATAACACTCGTGAGCGGTCCGAAAGAGACATCCAGTCCGATGGTTTCTATGGAAGCGTCCTGGTACACTTCCTCCATTCCAAATCCCATGATGCTTCCTCCGACGACCAGCACTTTTGCCGGCCGGGGAAGGAGGCCGAGGAGAGTCCTGTAGTTCTTTTTCGCCCTGACATTAAGACTGATGGCGGGGATCAGACGCCGCGCAACACTTTTCAGGAGGGATGAACCGGTGTGCAGAGTTGTGGTTTTTCTTTCGATAAAATCCTGGAGGGTAAAAAGACTGCGGTTCTCATTTATGAGCACAGGGATGCCGTCTATAACAGGATACCGGAGGTGCTGGTGTCCCTTCGTCTCGAACTGTCCGTTTCTCAGCACGAGAGGTTTTCCTGTCACAGGGCATCGCAGCCTTTCTCTCATCTCCCGGGAAAGATGAAGTTCCTTTTTATTCCTTCCGGCCGTAATCCTGTTCATCGTCTGTTTTCCATCATGTCTTCATATGTGTCAGTATGTGATCATACCGGCGGGATCTGTGCAGTTTCTGCCGCAGGCTGCCTTGCCTTGTACTTCGTTAAAAGCAGGTGATCCAGCCGTTCCAGGCTTGCAAGGATGCCAAGCTCGTACCAGAATAAGACCTGAATAGGGAAATGGCGGAACTCGGGGACTCCAAAGCTCTGCACGACGAATCCAAACAGAGATGCGAGTATCGTTGCACAGATGACAAAAGGACCTTTGGCTCTCAATTTTCGCAGCAGCCGGAACCCGTGCCAGAAAGTGACCGCGAACATGAGTATAAAGAGCAGGACGGCAGGCACTCCGTATTCCACCGCGATCTGAAGAAAGGAGTTTTCAGGCGTTCTCTGATGCTCTCTCCTGTAACGGATAAAAGAGGGGTGGCCCCATTTGGCGTAGTTGTTCGGGCCTACACCGAACAGGGGTTTCGTCCTGATGGTATAGAATGCAGCATCAACCAGGATATCACGGTTCAGCATGGAGATCTCGGCTCTCTCGAACCGCTTGATGACGTATCCTCCGTATATTGTGATTACCGGCAGCAGCATGATCATGACAACGAAAACAGACGAGAAAACCCGGCTCCTGAATCCTTTCCTCGAAGCAAATAGAGAGAGCAGGAAAATGAACTGCCCCAGGAATCCGATCCATGCGCTTCTGGAGAAGGATGCGTAGAGGCAAAAGATCGACAGGAAGATCAATCCGACCATTTGCAGGGTTCTTTTGTCGAAAGTTATCCGCCGGAAAATCAGAAGGCCAAGCGGAAATATAATGGTGAAAAGGATGTAAACCGCATAGAGGTTGGGAAGCTGAAGGGAACCCGAGACTCTCCAGCTTCCGAAGGCATCCCTGATGATGGAAAGGCCGGTCGTGCCGTAGCGCCACTGGAAGAAACCGATAAATGCCTGAAAAGCCAGCCCGATCAGTATTGCCTTGACCGCTGCCGTCATGTCTTCCGTATCCCGGATGTTGAGATACATGAGAATGAAAAGCAAAAAAACCTTTGCCTGATCGTGCATGGTGATGAGCGCCGCAGTCAGGCTGGTGGCGGCCAGGAACGAGGATAGAAGCCCCCATATGATAAATCCTATACCCAGCCAGAGAATTCTCTGGAAATAAGGAGAACCTCCTCCGGACAACGGTTTCCCTTTTGAGGCCAGAATGAAGAGACCGATCAGAATGAGAAAAAGTGTCGCATTGATCAAACCGCCGAATTCCAGCAGAGGGAGAACGATCACGAACAGGAACAGAGCATGGGCGAATTTTCTGGCCCTGGCGATATAGGAGACACAGATGGCAAGCAGTGCCACAATTGTCAGGACCAGAAAAAGACTCTTCAGCAACGGATACTTCCTTTCACTTGAAAGACCGGGAAATGACGGCTCATTCTTTAAAACCTATTTTTTCCTGTACCAGGAATTCAGGGCTGTTCTTCGCCACGTCGTACACACGCCAGATATATTCTCCGATAATCCCCAGGGAGAGCAGGATCAGTCCTGAAAAGAAAAGGATCAGCACCACTGTGGTTGTGTATCCCGGGACGGGGATATTGATGAAGATTTTACTGATGATAACGAAAACCCCGTAAAAGAAACTGAGAACAGAAGTCAGAATCCCTATTAACGAAATCAGGCGTATCGGGATATAGGAAAAATTGACAATATTGTCTATGGCCAGCTTGAATCTTTTTTCGAATGTGAACCTCGATTTTCCGATCTCCCGTCCGCGGCGCACATAAAAGACGATCTGTCTTCTGAATCCCATCTGCAACATTTGTCCGACCAGGCCCACATTGTTCAGCTTCTGGCAGAAAAGAGCTTCAATGACCTTTCTGTCCACAAGGAAAGAGTCATACCCGTACTTGGGCATTTCCGCAGAGACCAGCCTGCGGTAAACCATGTAAAAAAGATGGGACAGAGTCCGGGTCAGCCATCTGTCCTTTCTCCCCTTTCTGGCTGCAATAACGATATCGTTACCCTCTCTCCAGGCCTCTACCATCTCGAAGAAAAGCTCCGGCGGCTCCTGAAGATCCGCAGAGAGGCAGCCTGCACAATCGCCGGTTGCGTGTTTCAAGCCTGCGAAAACAGCCATCTGGGATCCGAAATTCCGGGACAGCCGGATCACTTTCACCCGTCTGTCATTTTCAGAGATCCGCTTCAGGACCTGAAATGAGTTGTCTCCGGACCCGTCATCTACATAGATCATTTCGACTTCGTCCGTTCCGGCCCGCTTTTCGATCTCCTCGCTCAGCACCTGGTGGGTGACAGGCAGGTTGGGCTCGTTGAAGTAAACCGGAATGATCATTGAATATTTAGCCATGTAAGACCTCACATACAAATTCCACAGCATCTTCATTCATGCCATTGTATATGGGAAGACTGATGCTCGTGTCCGCGATCTCTTCTGCGACCGGAAAACTGCCCTTTTTGAAACCCAGATCCCTGTATGCATCCGAAAGATGGGGAGGAATGGGATAATGGATCAGGGTTTGCACACCCCGGGCCGAAAGTTTGTTGATGACGTTATTCCGGATTTTTGCCGGCACGCGTATTACGAACTGATGATAGATATGACGGCAGTCCGGAGGCTCAAGGGGCAGCATCCAGCCCGGGATGTCTTTCAGCATCTCCTGATACCGGCCGGCAATATGCCTCCGCTCCTCATTCCACAGATCGAGATACTTCAGTTTGACCAGAAGCAGCGCAGCCTGCATTTCATCCAGCCGGCTGTTGAATCCTTTAAATGTATTGTGATACTTTTCCGCTGATCCGTAGTTCCGCAAGAGCCGTATTTTCTCCATCCACTGAGGATCGGATCCCGTGACTGCACCCGCATCCCCGAGAGCGCCGAGATTCTTTGTGGGATAAAAACTGAATCCGGCTGCATCTCCCAGTACACCGGCCTTCCTGCCCTTGTACATGGAACCGTGCGCCTGAGCCGCATCCTCTATGACAACGAGGCCGTACTTTCTCGCCAGTGCGTTGACAGGTTCCATTTCGCAGGCCAGACCGAAAAGATGAACAATGAGAATTGCCTTTGTCCTGTCCGTGATTTTTTCTTCGATACGCCCTGGATCGATGTTATAGGTCCGGATGTCGGGTTCCACGGGAACCGGAACAGCGCCGGCATAGCTCACTGCAAGCCAGGTGGCGATGTACGTATTGGACGGAACGATAACCTCGTCACCCGGTCCAATGCCTCTGGAGCGCAGGATCAGGTGCAGAGCCTCAAGGCCATTCCCGACACCTATGCACAGCGGAGCTTCGCAGTAGGCTGCAAACCTCTCCTCGAACGACCGGACCTCATTCCCCAGTATGAACCAGTGGCTGTCTATCACACGCGCAGCCGCCTCCCTGAGCTCCTCCCTGATCTCCCTGTGCATAATGCTGAAATCTGAAAACCGTACCTGCATGGACTCTCCTGTGAAACCGGTAACGCGCTGTTCCCCGGATACAAGCCTTTCACGATCCTTCTTTAGCTTTTTCCCATTCCCTTTTTAAAAGTCCGAAAAAATAGTGGTCCTCGAAATGATCATGATTCCATTCTGCGTCTCTCGATGTCCCCTCCAGGGTAAATCCGAGACGTTTCGGTATCATGGCGCTCCTCTCATTCCCCACAGCACATGTGATCTCTACCTTGTTGAGCTTGAACACTTCGAAAGCGATCTCTATCATTTTTTTTGTACATCGGGTTACAATACCTTTCCCCTGATGATCCTCAGAAAGCCAGTATAAAATCTCTGTTTTCCGGTTCAACCAGTCCACATATTTGAAACCGATCAGTCCGGCCATCACGGTCCCGTAAAAAATACCGGCCTTGAATCCGTCATTATTTTCCCACTGACCGGCAAACGCCCTGATGACTTTCCTGCTGGTTTCCACCGAGCTGTTTTCCGCAATTCTCGGCATCCACTGTTCGAGATAAGCCCGGTTTTTTTCAGTCAGATCAAAAAAAACTGGAGCGTCTTCATCCTGAAGCAGGCGCAGTGTGATATGATCGTCAATGGTTATGGGAAACATACGCTCCTCTATGCGAGATCCTTTTCCATTCTCATCATTAAAACAGCCCCACCGCCGAATTCGTCCTTGAATTTAAAGAGCCCTGTATTGAGAACCTCACCCCACTGTTCCGTGGAGCCGCCGAAACTGAGATAATCGTATCCTTCCTTCATCGCCGCGAGGATCAGATGATGGATCAGGAACAGATTGGGGTAGAGCTCCTGGAGATCATGATCGTGGTCGAGGTACTGGGTATGAAACACCCGCTTGAACCTGAAAACAAGACCGAGGGCTGCATACCGGCCTGAAGTATCCCTCGCGGCGTAAGGAGAGATACGCTCCGGGAAAAAAGAAAGAAGCCGGTTGATCTCTTCCAGCGTATGCGTGGGACGTGCATGGTACTTTTTATCCAGGTTTTCTGTAACACTTTCCCAGATATCGCCTGTGATCTCATTCTCCGGTCTCAGAATCAGTTTTCCGCCCTCCAGCGCTCTCCTGATATTGTTGCGCCTTTTTGATTTGTAATTCAGGAGGACCTGGGCTTCATCCTGCAGCCGTTTCAGGTTCAGAACATTCACCAGATGAACCCCCGAGATCCGGAATCCCTTTTTCAACAGGAGATAATGGAAATCCTCCCGTGGCTGGAGGTGATAGACCGATGGTGCGAGCCGCATTTCCAGTTTTGTGTATCCATTCGACCTGTAATACGATTCGACCAGTTCTATATGGGCGTCCAGTTCATCGACACTCATCGATCCGGTAAGATAGATCAATCCCGCGAACGTGGTTCCTGAATGTGAAACCACTTCTTCCGGATGTTCCGGCCGGAGGACCGCCGGAAAAACGCTTCTGACGGTCAGGGACTGCTCATCCATCACAGCCACGGACACATCCGTAAAACGGCTTCCGTGATAGGACAGGTATTTTCTCGAATTGACAAATTCCCCGTTGCTTGACTCATCGAGAATCAGTCCGTCCCATTCTTCTGTGCTCACTTCCCGTGCCGGCACAACTCCCAGCTTCATTCACGAACCCCTTTCTCCATCATCCGGCCATACAGGGATGGGTCTCGTACGTAATCATCCGCCGAATAATGAGTCGAAGCGAGAACCAGACAGACCGCCCCCGAAGAAAAATTATCAATCCCTCTCCAGATCATCCTGGGTATGTAAAGTCCATAGTATGCCCGGTTCAGATGAAAGGTATTCTTTCGTGAACCGTCGTAGACCGTGACATCGAAACTGCCCATCATGGCGATCAGGAACTGCTCTGTTTCGGTGTTGGCATGTTCCGCCCTGCTCTCTCCGCCGGGGACATCGTAGAGGTAGAAAACCCTCATGATATCGAAGGGCAGATGTTTGCCCCCTTCGATAAAGGTGAGGTTTCCTCTGGGATCCGATATTTTCGGCAGCTGTATGATCTTGCAGTCATCGATTGTTGGCATTTGACAGAGACCTCCAGATTTTATTTAAAGCATGTCCCCCGGCCGCCTGCCATGCCAGTTGCATGGTTCGGCTTCTCTTTTCCGCCGCCCTTTTCTGCCACCTGTTTCGGCCGCCCGTGACTTCCGCCCGTTTCCGCCGTCCATACCCGCCACCCATGCCCGCCGTCTTTCAGTCCGCTATTCCGGATCAGGAGTTTCTTTCCTCTCCAGCAGGGCGATCTCTATCCCCCTGAAAGTCTTTCTGCTGACCGTATTGAAAAATCTCTTCATATAGATCTTCTACATCAGGCCCATGATAAGGATTATCATTAATT
>CAYXFJ010000008.1:0-14496 GCA_964464265.1 uncultured bacterium | reverse complement strand
CACCTGCGGCTGTCCACCCACCAGATCCGTTCGTGTTTTTCCATCTGGAACACAATCCCCCAGTGGATGGAATGCCCGATGGAAAGAACCGGATAATCTGACCTCCTGTACTGATCCAGCGCCTGTTTGATGACAGTCACGATCACAAAATCCCCGCTCCTGACATTCTCATCCAGATAACGGGCTGCCCCCCTGACATCATCTCTCCCGTAACTGTCATTGAAATAGTAATTCCCAAGGGAAAAGAGCATGGTTCCGGCAAGGACAAGCATACAAACCAGCCGCCATATTTTTTTTCTGATGCTCAGGCACAGAAATGCCAGTAAAACGATAAAGAGGGGAAATGCAAAGCACACGTATCTCACGTTGAATTTAATGCGCGTCAGAATGGTTATGAGAGGCACAATGATGATCTGAACGAAAATAGAAAAGAGCAGAAAAAGAAACTCCCGGTCAGGTTTTTTAAGGTTCCGGACAAGCAGCCAGACCAAAGATGCGAACAATGTCCCCAGGAAAAGGAGCACCGGAATATGGGCTTTGATCAGTTCCGGCACAGGCGTGTCCTGAATCGCGGAAGGCGCCGGCCCCAGTGAATAGCCCACGACGAAAACATAGAAAATGTAGAAAAAACTTAAGGGATGAAAAGGCCTCTCGCCTCCCAGCCTGGACACGACCTTTATCGTGTGTTTCAGCATGTTCAGCATGAAGATGATTCCGGGGATGTAACCCAGCATAAGAACGCCCATCCAGAGCAGCCATTTTCCAACGGTCGTTCCGCTCCTGCGCAGGTAAATGAAATAGTAGAGGTTCTGCGCGATCAGGACCACTCCGAAATAAGAGTGGGTGTACAGTCCGAGAAGGGATGCAACGAGGTACCACGGCCTGAAGCGTTTTTCCTCCTTCGCAAATCCCTTCCAGAAAAAGGTAAAGGAGAGTGTGGTCAACAGCATGAGAAGAGTATAGGACCGGAGTTCCTGGCTGTACCAGACATGAAAAGGAGACATGGCCAGGATCAGGGCAGAAACAAGCCCGGTCCTTCTGTCGTAAAGCGCGCTGGCGAGAAGGAATATCGTGTACAGGGTCAGTATTCCGAATAGTGCCGAGGGCAGCCGGATCATATTTTCCGATGTGGAAATCCTTGCCCAGAGGTTGACGATAATATGGTAAAGGGGGGGAGTGTTGTCCTGTCTGAGCACTGCATCGAACATTTCAGAGAGAGTTCCCCTGCTGATGTTAAGCTGAATGATCTCGTCCAGCCAGAGGCTCTGGGATCCGATAGAGAATATCCTGAGAAATCCGCCCAGGAGCAGGATACCAATAAGTATGAGACAGGTTTTATCGCTCTTATCGCTCATTGTTTGCCGTGAAGTCTGTATATGACCGTTTTCAGCCCTGCAGGCCTATCCGATTCATAGATCCGTTCGAGCCTCCCGGGAACATTCTCTCCGTCAAGAAGATGCTCCAGATGCGGATAATCTTTCAGGTTCCTTTCACCCAGAACCAGGTATTGCACATTCCGGTAATCGGCGTAGGCCAGAATCCGGTCAAGGCTGTCCGTGGGAATGGTGACCGACTGGTCTATCCGGTAATTGCCTGCATAAAAGTCCACTGCATGGTTCCTGCTCATGATCACGGGAACACCTTCCGCATGATCCCTGAGCCACAATCCCGCATCCTTCTGTTCAACCGGATCCGCCCAGTATTCCCTGGACAGGGGACTTCTTGCCATGATCCTGGCCAGCTCAGGAACAAAGGTCAGAAGGATCCCGCCAATGAGAATCCACAGAGCTACCCTCCCCGCCCGGTACCGGGAGAACACCGGATGATTTCCAAAAGTCTCCATGATCCAGCTTTTCAGGTACAGGACGCCCTTGCCTATCCAGAGAAAGCAGAGCGGCATCAGCGGCATGAAATACCTGTCGATGACATGAAAGAGAGGAATAAGGATAAACCAGAAGAACACAAGATAGGCACAGAGATACAGTTCCCGGGGGAGGCGGGCGGAATCCCAGGGTTTGCCGAACAATCCAAGGATGAACAGGATGAAAAGAACAGATGTAAATGCCCGTGGAAAGCCATCTCTCAGGACATCGTACAGATTATTCGCATATTTCCTGAATAGGAGCGGCAGGGAGATCCGGACAATGCTTCCTGGCCGGTCACGGTGGAAGGTGCCCTGATGATAGATCTGATCCACGGCCACTTCCGTATTGCTTTCATTCAGCGAACGGAAAAGGTCCTTCTCCCAGACTCCCCTGTTCGCGAAAACAAAAGCCTCTGCCTGCTGATTGGCGCTCTTTCCGCTGATCATCCATCTGCTGGTCGCTCTGTGCAGATAGAGGAGGTAAGGCGATGCGGCTGCCAGAAACCCCACCAGAGAGATCAGGGCTGTAAGAGCTATTCTCTTTTTCTTTTTCGAAAACAGAAAAGAGACCGCAGCAGTGCCCAGAAAAACGAGTATGCATCCAACCCCTTCAGGCCGGGTGAGATAGGCGAGGCCTGAAAGCGTTCCCTGAGCCAGACCCGCAAGGACGCCCGTTCCGGACAGAGCAAGCCATCCCGTGAAGACCGCCGCAGTGACAAGAAATGTATACAGCGGTTCGGTTTGCACACCGGTTCCCATGAATACGAAAACGGGATGAAATGCGAACAGACCGGCTGCCCATCTCGCTGTCGCAGGATCGAAAAAACTCCGGGCAAAGAGAAACACCGGCACCGCTGTCAGGCTGGTGAGGCCCACGGAAATAAGTCTCGCGACCATCTCCGGATTGTGAAAAATTCTGGAAAACAGGCCGATCAGCAAAGGATACAGGGGCGACCAGTAGGTGTGCCAGATTTGAGAAAAACCGTACGATGCAGCTGAGGCGCCCAGCTTGAGATAGTTCACCTCGTCATTCGACACGGCAAACCGGTACCGCAGAAGAAAAATCCCGAATCCGAATGAGAGTAAAACGACTGCCAGTATAAAAAAAAGATCATCCTTCCCGGACAGGCTATTTTTTAAAACACGAGTCTTCATGTTCCCTTTCGGGTTGTATCGCATTCACCTTCAAAATGATAACCCGCTTCAATCATATGCCTCTTCATCAGCTTAAGGCCTTCCCCGACACCATGGAAGCGGAATCCTGTATCCCGCGTGACCTTTTCAGTGATCAGTCCTGACACGAGCGGCCTTTTCGCCAGCTGTTTGAATTGCGCACTGTCGCTTCTGCCGATCAGGGAGGCATCGAGCCCGAAAATCCCCGCGATCCGGAGAGCGAAACTGTACCTGTCGATCTGTTCACTGCCCGCAGTATGATATACACCGGAAGCATCCTTTTCAAAAAGTTTTATCAATGTTTCCGCAAGATCGTCCGCAAGCGTGGGCGTTCCGTACTGATCCGTGACGACCGAAGCCCTTTTACCCTTTCCCAGATGACCGATCAGCCAGGTCACGAAGTTCATCCTTATTCCCGGAGCGAATCCGTACAGAACCATGGTCCTCGCAATCACGGAGTTACCGGAACTTCCGAGGACGATATTCTCACTCTCAAGCTTGGTCTTTCCGTACTGGTTCAGGGGGTGAACAGGATCAGATTCTCTGTAGGGTCCGTTTTCACCGTCGAAAACATAATCCGTCGACAGATGGATCATTTTGATCCCCCTGCCGGAACAGGCATTGGCCACATTCCTTGTCCCCTCCACATTCACCTTCCATGCCAGCTCCGGATCCGCCTCACAACCGTCCACTTCCGTAAAAGCAGCCGTGTGAAACACACATTGCGGATCCGAACGCGAGATCACATCCTGTATCGCCCCGGGTTCCGTGATATCCAGCCTGTGATAATAAACATTCTTTATATCGAGCAGGGATTCTTCCTGCAGATCCACAGAAATGAGACCGTACCTTTCCCTTGCCTTTTCAAGAATTCTGCCCCCGAGAAGACCGTTTCCTCCGGTCACCAG
This sequence comes from uncultured bacterium, assembly GCA_964464265.1. Taxonomy (GTDB): domain Bacteria; phylum Zhuqueibacterota; class QNDG01; order QNDG01; family DSAB01; genus CAYXFJ01. Next base: position 10,551 of record CAYXFJ010000008.1, on the reverse strand, counting down.
TAGTTTAGGCCTCAATCTCTGCCTCATATGACTTTCAGGAACAGGGCTTCATAATCCCGGACTATCCTGTCCCAGCTGTATTTCTCCCTCGAACGCTCCACTGCTTTCCTGCGGAATTCCATAACAGCTCCCGGGTCGTCCAGCAGGCTCTGCAGAACCTCCGAGAAAACATCGATATCCCTTACGCGCACGTAACAGCCCGCATCGCCCAGCACTTCACGATGTTCCGGAACATCGTTCGCCAGTACGCAGTTGCCGTAGCCCATGCCTTCCAGGAGCGCAGGATGCGTTCCCCCCACCTCTGTTGCCTGTATGTAGCAGTAAGCATGGGACTGCAGTTCCCTGTATCCTTCACCAAACACATAACCTGTGAAAAGTATTCTCGGATCGGCTGTGGACTTGAGTCCCGCTATATATGTCCTGCTGTACGGTGCATCACCGACCACCACGAGTTTTTTTTCTGTGCGCACCCGCTCGAAAGCTTTCACCACGCAGTGAGCGTTGTTTTCCGGTTCCAGCCTGCTCACGTAGAGCACATACCCGCGGGGCGAGAGGCCTAATTTTTTCAGAATATGCGTCGATTCCACCCTCTCCGAAGGAGCTCCGTAGGGGATAAATGTCGAATGTTTCTTGAACCGGCTCGCGTAGTAATTCTGAATGGTCATGGAATCGGACACGATCTGATCCGGCAGGACAGTGGCCAGACATTCTGAGAAGCGGTAAGCCCATTCTCCGGCCCTGTTCCATTTAGCCCTTTTCCATTCAAGCCCGTCCACATTGAGAACGACTTTTTTACCCGTCAGCCTGGGCAGGAATGCGAAAAGACTGTTCACACTGTTGCAGATGAAGACCACGTCATAGGGTTTAAAAAGTCCGTGAAAAACCGACAGAAATGTGTGGGCCACAGTATCCAGGTACTTGTGCGAAATGGTTGGAAGGACAACCAATCTGACACCCTGATAGTCCTTTGTTTCAACCTGTACGCTGTTCGACCGGCAGTATACCGTGACCGTGTGACCCCTTTTCACCAGACGTGTGCTGAGGTTCTCGGCAAAAGTTTCGAATCCACCGTAATTGGCCGGAATTCCCCTGATGCCCATGAAGGCGATGTTGAGAAATCTCTTCACCGGTGTTTGACTCTTTCGCATCACATTTTCCTGAGGAGATCCCCCTGCCCGGCGCAGGATCCTTTAAAGTTCCGCATGCTTTTTTTCATATCTGATGATGAGATCCAGAGCTTCATCCAGGGTAGTCTCCGGATGATAACCGATGAGTTCCGATATCCGGGTTATGTCCGGCTTTCGCCGGATCATGTCCTCGAACCCCTCCTCATACGCCTCGTCATAGGGAACAAAGACGATTTCGGATCCGGATTTCGTTTTTTCTTTTACCTTTTTCGCAAGATCCGCTATGGTGATCTCCTCCGTGCTTCCGACATTATAGATTTGCCCCAGAGCTTCCTTCTTGGAAAGGATCAGAACCAGAGCGTGCACCAGATCCATAACATACGTGAAACATCTGGACTGGTTTCCATCCCCGAAGACAGTGATGGGCGTTCCTCTCAATGCCTGACGCACAAAGGTCGGGACCACCATACCGTAGCGTCCGGTCTGCCGCGGCCCGATCATATTGAACACGCGGACGATCACAATGGGAAGCCCCTGCTCCTTGTGGTAGGCCAGCCCGAGAAATTCATCCAGTGCCTTGGTACAGCCGTAGCTCCAGCGGTTTTTGACCGTAGGACCGAACACACAGTCATCCGTCTCTTTATAAGGCAATTTCTGGTTTTTCCCGTACACCTCGGATGTGGAGAACAGAATGACCTTTTTATTGTATTTCGCGGCCAGGCTCAGAACAGTATGGGTTCCCAGCACATTGGTCTCAATGGTGTCCACCGGTCTTTCCACGATGCGCTTGACACCCACAGAGGCGGCGAGATGGAACACGACCGTGGTATCCTGGATAAGCTTTTCCATGATGACCGTATTCATTATCGTATCCACAATAAACCGGAAACGGTCCTTCCCGACCAGAGGGGCAATGTTCTGATATCTGCCCGTGCTCAGATTGTCTATGACCGTAACATCTTCTCCACTCTTCAGGAGTTCCTCGCACAGATGCGATCCGATGAACCCCGCACCCCCGGTGACCAGAATATTCAAATAACACCTCCTCTTTTGTGACTGTCTGTCAATCCTTCCCCTTTCTCCTGAGTGCTGCCGGATCTATTTCCTTTGTTAAGATAAGCAGAAAACCATAATAAAACAATCCCCCAAATCCCAGGGGCAGCACCCAGATACCGCTCACTCCCGTCAGGCGGGCTCCGCCATAGAGCAAAAGAGCCGCGAAACCCACGCGCAGCACCGTTGCCGGAGAGACCAGCACACCGAACCTTTTTATTACAAAAAGAGCTGCAGCCAGGGAGCCGGCGACCATGGCGATGGTCGTCGCCCACGCAGCCCCTTTCATCCCCATTCCAGGGATCATGATCAGATTGAGGATGGTCTGCAGGATAACAGTACCTGTGGTCAGATAAAAGGATACCGCCGGCCGGCCTGCTGCATTGACCATGGTTGTAAGAAGATAGAAAAAAGCGAGAAAAGACATACCCACGATCATGATCCGGAGAACCTCAGCGCCCGGTTCGTACGCGGATGAGAAGAGAATAGTCGTGATCTCCCGCGCATATAAAACAGTCAGTATCAGTATCGGAGCTACCGCAATGAGAAAGTAGCGCACCGCGGTACTGACCGTCTGCTTCACCTTTTCGACTTTGCCATCCGCGATCTCAGCGGAAAGCAAAGGCAGGACGGTGGATGAAAGTCCCAGGAAGAGAAAGTAGGGAACTCTGGAAATGACGCCTGCTGTGTAATAGTAACCTGAGGAGCTGTCAAGGAAGATCTTGACCATCCAGAGATCCACGCTCATCAGGAGGTTAATCCCCATGGAATAAAGTGCCACCGGAAATGCAAAGCGGACAAGAGCCCCTTTATCCACCGGAGCCCTTTTTCTCGTGAATTCATTTCTGGAATAAATCCAGCCGGCTGCCATGCCCATTGCAGAACCTGCGATGTTGGCAAGAAGCGCCCCTTCAACGGATTTCAGCCACGACACGAAGAGGATCACAAAGCCCAGCTTGCTCATGCCGTATATGGCAATGAGAACCGCCTGCCTGCCGAAACGTTTTAATCCGTTCTGAAATGAGATGAAAATGAAGTAATAACCATAGAACCACACATCGATCATGGCGATTCGCAGAAGATAACCGAATCCCTTTTCTCTGAAGAACTGATCGGCCATCGGGGAGACAAGGCAGGACAAAGAGAACAGCGCCAGAATATAAATGAATTGAAGCAGGGAAGCTGATTTCAGAATGCTACCGGCATTTCCCGGATCTGCCGGAATGGCTCGCTGTATGGCAACCGGAAACCCATTGATCACGCCCATCTCCATCCAGAGCAGGACGGACATGATCACCCCGTAGGTACCGAACAGCGCAGGACCCAGTGTTCTGGCCAGCCAGATGTTGTGCAGATACACGGATAGGAGCAGTACCACCCATCCGGTGAACAGTACAGAACTTCCCTTCCTCAGTTCGGTCAATGCACCCTCTCCGGATTTTTCCAGTGAAAGATCCAGAGAGTGCCTTTTCCGGTGGAAAGAGGCTCTCCCATCCTGCCGAACAGAATCTCGCGGATCTCACTGGATATGTACTGAGGAGAATTGAAGTGATACCTCTCGCCAATGACCCACCCCTCCTCGTTGTCCTCCATCACCTTCTTCAGGTCTTCCACGCTTTCGATGCATCTGAGACCAAGGTAAACATCCACCCACTTCCCTTCGGAATCCCTGAACTTTTCATATTGCGCCTGATCGAGAAGGGACAGATTGAGATTGGCAGAAGCCTCTACTCCGTAATACCGGCTGAGCAGCGGAACCGTGGAGAGCACAAAATCCCCCTCATTCAGGCGCTCCTTCAGCAGGAAAGTCCCCTCACGCCACTCCGCAAAGGTGACTGCCATATTGGTATCTCCATCGCCTTTGAACGGGATCCTGACGGAAATCCGGAACCAGTGGGAACTGACCATGACTGCCAGGAGCACGAGACCTGCCGGAATCCGGCTGTTCCTTCCTATCCATCCTGCAACGCCCGGTCGTCCCGTGCAGGTTGCCTTTAGCGCCTTTGATTCAGATTCAAAAATATTGTACAATCCGTACGCGGCCAGAAGAAGGAACAAAGGATACACGTGAAAAATGTACATCGGCATCCGGTGACTGAACACGAACGTGAGCAGCAGGAGGTGCATTGAAAAGATGACAAGGAACAGGATACCTGTTCTGTTCCACCGGAACAGCACCTGCATTCCTCCGATAACAGCCAGACAGGCCAGAGGAAACCGGTAAGGTGAGATCAGGAAATCATACAGGATAAGCCTGTTCCCTGTGGCGCTGTGATCCAAAGCCCACCTGGGAGTGTAATAGAGAAATTCCGTGACCTTTGCCCGGATCGGGGGGAACAGGATCCACGCCAGGGCAAAAGCGGCAAGCCCGGCAGCAGAGACAAGCGTATATTTATTCAGCCATCGGCCCGGTCCTCTGCCGGCGGCACGGGCGATACCCATGAAAAGAACATATCCGTACATACCGGCCAGAACAAAAACGGAGAGGCTGTGAATATAGAAATACGCATAGACTGCGATCATCAGCAACAGAATGCAGGGGAAAAAATAAATACCCTGCATTCGCAGCTTAACCATTGCGGCTGAAAGAATAGACCCTCTGTCAGAAGCGGATCTCCGTTTACCCTCAATCCATATGCCTTCAAATCCCTTCATGAAGAGAAATATCATTAGCAGGCTCGTGCACTGAAGCAGCGTGTACATCTTGCCTACCCGGGACCAGCCGATCTCGAAATGGGAGAATGCGCAGAGAAACGCGCCCATAAGCCCCGCATCCCTGTTGAATGCCTTTCTGCCCAGAACATAGACGAAAAAGATCGCCAGTATTCCGAAAATCACAGCCGGAAGACGTGTGCCTGTTTCTCCTGTGCCGGTGATACGGTATGCCAGCCCTGCCATAAAGGTGTAGAGCGGAGCGCGTGCATAAGGGTATCCGGACGGCAGGGTGAGCCCCTTCCCGGATATCCATGACTGGAAAACGCTCACCACATTGACTTCATCCACCCAGAAGCTCGGAACGCCCAGGTTCCAGAAACGGAGAAAAGCACCCATGAGGAGAATGACGGTCAGAAGGGCGGTATGCCTGGATATCTTCATCCGGATTCCCCTCCCCCCTTCTCTCTGTCACGCCTCTCCGTGCTCAATCCGGAACGGTAAGGGCCTCTTATGAATCCCCATGTATAAGCGAGAAGTCCGGGAAGGATCAGAGGATAGAGAAGGACGAACTGGAGGAAGAGCTTCCTGTTCGAGAGAAGGAGCCTTTTCCCTATGACATAAGTGCGGTAAACAGGGATAAAGGGGATCAGCCAGGGATGACCGATCAGAAAATATCCATGCCGCCTGGTTCTTCGGCGCGTTTCATTGGAGCCCTCCCCAAGGTAGACCTGGTTCCTGATGAAAGGCAGGAACCGGTCCCTGTTTCTGTGCGTGATGACTGCATCCCGCCTGAAATAGATACTGCCGCCCCCAGCGATTACATTGTCGCAGAAGATGGTGTCTTCCCCCTTCATAAAATCCGGGAAGAATCCTGCTTTTTGAAAAACGTCCCGTTTCACGGACAGGTTGCACGAGGGAAGGGCTTTGACCGGACCGGACCGCATCCATGGATTGATCTCGTTGAATTCCGTCAGATACTCGGCGGTTCCGACTATGCTTTTCGGTGTCCCGTTCGCCACGCTGCCGCCGACAACAGAATATCCCTCCTGATGGGCCTCCCAGAGGATTTTCAACCAGTTGCGGTCAGGTTCGCAGTCTGTATCCGTAAAGAAAACCACATTGCCTCTGGCCAGGCTGGCCCCTTTGGACCGCGCCTTTCCCGGCAGGGTTCGTCTGTCGAGATGGATGAACCGGATTTCCGGAAAATCGGCTCTCAGCTCTTTTCCGATATCCTCAGGAGAACTGTCCACCACGATGATCTCATACCGGATATCGAAATCCTGATTCACGATGGCTTCCAGACATCTATGGAGGATCTCTCCCGGGCGATAAGAGGGGATGACAATGGATATTTCAGGGGATTTTTCTTTTCTTTTCATTTCCTTATGCATCCGCATGAACATGATCCATCTTATATTTGTGTCTTCCGGCCGGCACCCGCCAGACAGATCTGACAGATTCTCTCTGCATTCTTCTGCCAGTCACAATTTTCGAGAACATACTGCCTGCCCCGCCTGCCCAGGGCATTTCGAAGCCGCTCATCCTCCAGCAAGGTCAGGATGGCCGTCGCCAGATCCTCAGCATCCCCGCTTTTAAAGAGAATACCTGACCCGCTCAGTTCCACCTGCTCCCGGATGCCGCATAAATCTGAAGCGACATAGGGCAATTCCACGGCCATATATTCATAGGTACGAAGGGGGGAAGAAAAATCCGTGGCTGAGACCTTGAGGCTCGTGATCAGGCCGATCCTGGACCGGCAGAGAATCTCAGGTATCTCCTTATGGTCCTTCCAGCCCTCAAAAATAAAGGAATTTTCCAGGTTCAGGGATGTGACCAGCCTCTTGAGTGTTTTCAGTTCTTTGCCCTCTCCCACGAAAACGAATTTTTCATTCGGAAATTTCTTCAAGATGATTTGAGCTGCGTAAGGGATGAGCAGAACCCCATCATTCACTTCAATTCCACCCGTCAATATGATGTCACGCCTCTCACTTGCCTGCGGGAAGAACAGGGCCAGATCAACACCGTGTCTGACGATGTGCGTATTCGTGATGCCTCTCTCTTCACTCCACTTTTTCACATACTCTGAAGTGACGATCGTGCTCCGGGAACGCCGGGCAGTCCAGCATTCCAGTCTTGACCCGAACCTGTATACCAGAGAATTCCTGGAATAGCCGGTCAGAAGATCATCCATATCGACTATCACAGGTTTTCCCCTGATCATTCCCACCAGCACGCTGGGCACTGCTGCCACCACATTATGAGCATAAATGATATCGAATTTCCGGAAGAGAAGCCTGAAAAAAATACCTGTCATCAGATAAAAATAGACAATCTCTTTCAAGGGAACAAACCGCGATATCCTGCCCAGATTGACAAAACGCATTGCCCCGAATTCTTCATTCAGCCCTTTATCCTGAAGGAACGGAGCAAAAACCGTGACAGTGTGCCCGGTTTTTACTAAACATTTGGCCACCCACTGCACCCTGATCCCTCCTCCTCCCCGAAGCGGCCAGAACGTATCATGAGAAACAACTGCTATATCCATAGTTAACCATATCTTCTTAGGTTCAGTTGATCCGGAACGAGCGCGTACAATACACTCTTTACAGGCAGGTCAGTCCCGAGGGACATTCTTCTTATTCGATTCGAGTCTTCGAACCCTGTAAAGAACATCCTCGATCAGCCTCCTGTTCGCCGATATGATATCTGCAAGAAATCCGTTCAGAATGATCTGAAATCCGACGATCATGAGAACAGCGGCCATGATCAGAGATTGCACGTGGCCCGTGCCCTGACCTGCGAAATAGAAATAGAGAAACCGCAGGGAAATGACCAGCCCCGCTCCGAAGATACCGCCCCCTATATACAGAAAAATTTTCAGGGGCTCATACAGAGTATAAACACGCACGATGGTCGCGACCGACCGTTTGATGTACGAGGGGATGCTGGAAAAGAGCCTGGAAGGCCTCATCTGCTCGTTTGTCCTGACCGGCACATGCGTGAGAGCGATATTCTTCTTTCCGGCCTGAATGATGGTTTCCAGTGTGTAGCTGAAACGGGAGATGACATTGAGGCGCAGGGCTGCATCCCTCGAGAAAGCCCTGAATCCGCTCGTCGTATCGGGAATTCGCGTATCGGAAAGGTGCCGGACAACCCAGCTGCCCATGCCCTGAAGGTGCTTCTTCACGAAAGAAAAATGTTTGATAGCTTTGATATTCCTGTCCCCGATGACGATATCCGCCTTTCCATCGAGAATGGGATCCACAAGTTTTTGTATGTCCTCACCGCGGTACTGGTTGTCTGCGTCGGTGTTCACGATAATATCAGCCCCCATCCTGAGACAGGCATCAAGACCTGTAGAAAATCCCTCGGCGAGACCCTTGTGATTGGTGAGCGTGACGATGTGATGGACACCGGCTTCTCTCGCAGCTTCAACCGTGCGGTCCGTACTGCCGTCGTCAATGACCAGGATTTCAATAGAATCTATGCCTTTCAGGGTCTTCGGCAGATCCCTGACCGTGACGGGAAGCGTCTTTTCCTCATTGTAACAGGGAATTTGTATGATCAGTTTCACTTTTCGAATCCCTCATTCGTTAATGACTTCCAGTATATTGTATTCTTCAATATTTCTTGCATGGGTGAAAATGATCATCTCTCCCAGAAGGCCGATAGATATCATCTGAATCCCGATGACCAGAAGAAGAGCACCCAGAATAAGAAGAGGCCTTCCCGCGATGGGTCCCATCTGAAGAATACGGTATATGAACAGGTAGACCAGTATGCCCATGCCCAGTAGCATGAAAAGCGATCCAAGAAATCCCAGAAAATGTATCGGCTTCTTGGAGTATCTCGAAAGGAAAAACACAGTGATGATGTCAAGTAGACGCTGCAAATAAGCACCGGGATATTTTGACTTCCGGAATGTCCCCGGCAATTGTTCGATCTTCATTTCAGTGACCCTGTAACCCTGCTGGGCTGCGAGTATGGGTATGAAATTGTACAGGTCACCGTAAAAGGAAATTTTCTCGAGTATAGGTCTTGAGGTTACCAGTATGCCGCTGTTGATATCGTGGAGTTTCACTCTGGAGATGCGCCCGGCCAGACGGTTGAAGACTGAAGATACACACCGGTTCATGATCGCATCGCGTCTCGGTGAACGCCAGCCGACCACAAGGTCGGAAGCCCCGTCCAGGGGTTCAAGCAAAAGAGGGATACCCTCGGGATTGACCCTTACCCTCCCGGTCAGCCAGACAATACGGTAACCGCTGGAATACTTGAGTCCCGCCTCGAGACATGCCGCTTCCCCGAATGAGGAACGCATCCTGACAACCCTGACATCCCGCTTTTTCCGGGCAATGGCTGCAAGCCTGCTGTAGGTTTCGTCCGTACTGCCGTCGTCCACAAAAATCAGCTCGAAAGAACCTGTCGGTTTCATCACCTTATTTAGCGAAGCATAAAGAGATTCGACATCCTTTTCATAATTGAACAGCGACACGATCACGGATGTACTGCGCTTTTTGACCATTCCTGTCTCCGATTTGATATCCGTTACTTCACACTGTTCCTGGAAGATATCCTGGAAGCCAGTACCGGTCCTTTCCGGTCACCGGTCCTGACGATCAGACTCGCCACAAGGCCGAAAAAGATAAACTGAAATCCCGCTACTATAAGCAGAAAATCCACGGCGGTCAGCACATTCATAAGATCCAGAGATACTCCGCGGAAGAGTATCTTGTATCCCACATAAAGGCTGCCCAGAAGTCCGGCAGCCAGGAATGCCAGTCCCGGCCTTCCAAAAAAGCGTACCGGATTATTCAGATGTTTCAAAAAAAGGTTCAGGCTCGAAAGATCCATGAGCACCCGGAATGTGCGGGTGAGATTGTACTTGGACCGTCCATACCGTCTCGGACGATGGTTCACGACCAGCTCGGAGATACGCGCCCCTTCGATCCTGGCGAGCGCAGGAAGAAAACGGTGCAGCTCGCCGTACAGATGGATACGGTCCACCACTTCCCTCCGGAAAGCCTTCAGAGAGCAGCCGGTATCGTGCAATTTGACGCGTGTGACCGAGCAGATCAGGCGGTTGGCGAACAAGGACGGGATTTTGCGGAGAATGAGCCTGTCCTTTCTTTTCCTGCGCCAGCCGCTCACCACATCGTAGCCCTCCCCCATCTTTTCGATCATTCTTGGGATATCGTCCGGATCGTTCTGCAGATCGCCGTCCATGGTCACCACGATCTCCCCGCGGCTGTACTTGAAACCAGCGGACATGGCAGCGGACTGGCCGAAATTGGTCCGGAAGAGCACGACACGAAGGTGAGGATCCCGGGAAGCCAGATCCCTGAGCGTGTCCCTTGAACCGTCGTTGCTTCCGTCGTCGACAAAGACCATCTCATAGGAAACCTTCATCCTTTCGAGGCTTTTTTTCACAGCCTGATAAAGAAGGCCTACATTTTCCGCTTCATTGTAAATGGGAACGACAACGGATATCTTCGGATTTTTGCCAGCGCCGCTCATCGCTAACATGCGTTTTTTCTTCGTTTTTTATATACCAGTACAATGCCGTACACAAAGCCCAGGATACCCAGTTCGGAGAGCACTGTCCACAGATTATACATGCAGAAGAGGCTCCCGAAGAAATCCGCGCTGGATGATGCCTTGTTCACATCACGGAATACGGTCACGGGCGAGCTCATATATTCATTGCTCAACGGCC
>CAYXFJ010000007.1:13798-26057 GCA_964464265.1 uncultured bacterium | reverse complement strand
GACTGGATCCCGTGGGTGCAAGATCGGGCATGACCCGGGTAGTCCGGGGAGGCGGGCTCGATGTGGATGAAGAATATTATGCCCGTTCTGCCAACCGTTCAGGCATGGCACCGGGATTCGCATTCATGACAGGCGCTGTCCTGCCTCAGGGATCAGAATACAACAAGAAAAATACTGACCTGAAAAACGACCAGTCCGGACAGGAACAAGAGAAGGGTCTGTTCGGTTCGTTCTACAGTGCACCCTTTCTAAGAATCCCCAAGAATGTGATGATCATCGAGAAATTGGAACACCGCTGGGCAGATGAGCGCACCGTAAGAAGCACTACCTGGTCAGGAAAATGGGGAGGTTTTCTTATCGCTCCGGCTACAGGTGATGTCACTTTTCACGCTGCGGCTGATCACGGCGCCACTATGGAGATTGAGGGTGAACAGGTGTTTCATTGGTTTGGTGAACCCGGCGAGAAAAGCGGCCGTTTCAGGATGGTGAAGGGTCATGCCTATCCTGTTCACGTGGAATACTATCATAACCGCGGTGAGGCTTACATGAAAATCCGGTGGAGCTGGCAGGGACAGGAGGTAACAGCGATTCCATCCGGAGCTCTTTTCCATACGAAACAAACAAGGGTTGCATATGACAAAGTTCTTGCAAGGACCATGATTCCGGGTATGCATTCGATCGGATTTCGTATGGTCCAGGGAGAGCTGCCCGGGACAGAGCCTGTTCCGGAATCCGTTCCGTTCATCCGGCAATGCGTCGTCCAGAAAAATGAATGGCTGAAAAAGGGTCCCCGTCCGGACCGGCCGTGGTACAGAAAAAGGGCTTTGCTTCCCATACCGCCGGATAATGAACTGGATCGGGAGGTTATCAGGGCAGCAGGACTGCCTCCAGGAATCATGGGGCATAATCACAGTCCTGCTCTGGAAGTCTGTCCAAACGGTGATCTTTTAATGGCGATATATACATCTGAAGAGGAATTCGAACCTGAAGTCGCTCTTATGGCATCCCGTCTGCGTTTCGGAGCGGAAGAGTGGGATATGCCAGAAATTCTCTTCGATTTTCCGGATGTCAACGATCATGCGCCTCTCTTGTGGACAGACCGTGAACAGATCTGGGCGATATGGGGAAATCCACAGCTGGCCGGTGCCTATCCTTTTCACTGGACAGTATCGGCAGATAACGGGGCGACGTGGGGAGATGTCCGGTTCCCCTTATTCAAAGGGAGCATAGGGCCTCACTCACGCCAGCCCGTGAACACTGTTTTACGGGATAGGAACAATACGATTTATGTGCCGGGTGACGGGGAGGGGGGATCGTCGGTTTTATGGGCAAGTACCGACGAAGGTCAGACCTGGTACGATACGGGCGGAAGAAGCGGCGGGAGGCATACGAGCTATGTACTGCTGAAAAATGGTCATATTCTGGGTATGGGGGGAAAGGATACTGAAATAGACGGATATATGACCCGGTCCATTTCTGAAGACGGCGGAAAATCCTGGCAGGTGGACAGGACGCCTTTTTCCACTTTAGGTTCCAATCAGCGTCCCAGTGTACTGCGCCTGCAGAGCGGCCGGCTATTTTTTACGGGAGATTTTCAGCGGAGGGACGGGTATAAACCTGCCGGAATCAAAGAAAGCGGTTCTTACGTAGCATTGTCAGATGATGAAGGTGAAACATGGCATATAAAGAAACTGGCCGGTGCAGATCTTCATGAAGAAGATCTGAAAACAGCCACAGTGGGCTACACTGCCGCCCGGCAGGCGCCCAACGGGATCATACATCTGATCACTTCCATGAACACACCCTGCCTGCATTTCGAACTGAATGAAGCCTGGATTCTGTCGGATGCAGGAGTACTCGAGCCTGATGACCCGGTCATCACGGATGTCAGTACACAGGAAGAGAAATATGAAAACGGTACACTGAAAAGCAGAAGAACTCTGGGTATATCCCAGGATGGACGGATTCTTCTTCACGGGAAACAGGAATGGTATCACGAAAACGGCCAAAAACAAAGAGAAGTTTTCTATCAGGCCGGCAGGAAAACAGATATGGAGACCCTGTGGGACTCGAAGGGCAGACCTGTCTGGACATGGGTCGTTGAGAGCGGGGAATCTATATGGACACAGTACTGGCCTGACGGGCGGAAGAAAGCAGTATCCGGCTGGACGGAATTCAAGGCTGAGGGTGATGCACAGAGATGGGATCCAAGAGGACTTCTCGAGAGTTCAGTTTCATTTCATCAGGGTAAGGTGCGTTCCACAAGATAGTAAAGAGGACTTACTATGGCAAAATCGATACTCAAACAGACCCTGGTACTGCTGTTTACAGGTTTATTCTGTTATCAATTAATGCAAGCGGCAGTATATGGAAAAATCACCGGAGCGATTAAGGACAGGGCAACCGGTGACCCTCTGCCTGCAGCCAATGTGATGCTCAAAGGAACGGCTCTCGGCGCTGCAAGCAACTTCAAAGGAGAATATGAGATTGTGGGTGTACCGCCCGGCGAGTATATTCTCCGTATTTCATTCATTGGATACAAAACGAAAGAGATGACGGTAAGGGTTGCAGCGGGTCAGAATACGAAAATGAACGTAGAGATGGACTTCGATGTGGTCGAAGGTGAAACCGTAATCATCACTGCGCAGGCAGAAGGGCAGGTTGCGGCCGTTAACCAGCAACTCAGGTCAAACACCATCACCAATGTGGTTTCAGCGGAACGCATTATGGAATTTCCTGACGCGAACGCTGCGGAATCCGTTGGACGGCTGCCCGGGATCGCCATCCGGAGGAGTGGAGGCGAGGGAAACAAGATCATTATCAGGGGTCTTTCTCCTGCTTTTAATACCATAACAGTCAGTGGCGAGAAAATCCCTGCTACAGATCTGGACGACAGGAGCGTGGATATCGCCATGATCTCTCCTGAAATACTGGCAGGAATTGAGGTGATCAAAGCTCTGACTCCGGACAAGGACGCCGATACTTTCGGCGGAACGGTCGATTTCAAACTGGCCAATGCACCTCACGGAGGATTTAAAAGCCGCTTCCGTTTCCAGGAAGGCTATAATGCGCAGCGCAATGAGCCGGGCCAGTACAAGGGGAATATGACGATCAGCAAAAGATACTGGGATGAAAAATTCGGGGTCATGGTCACCGGAAGCATGGAGAACACACAGAGGGGAAATGACCAGTTTCAGGCAAATTACAGGGTGGTGCGGGAAAAAAGGGAAGGAGAGGTGACAGCGCCCATTTCGGCAGAGGAGGTCACCCTGAGCCATTCCTATGAGACCCGGAAGCGGCTGGGTGTGAGTGTTCTGATGGACTACGAGTTATCCTTTGGCAGGCTTCTTTTCAGTAATTTCATGAGCCGTCTGGACCGGAATGAACTGATCCGGCAGAATATTTATGACGGAGCGAGTAATTTTCACAACTACATGCTCCGCAAGCGTGACAATCAGATCGACGTCCTGACCCATTCTCTGGCCGGCGAGTTTGACTTTTCTTTTGGAACGATGGACTGGCGGATGTCACGAACTGCATCGCTCACCCGTCAGCCTTTCGAACACCGCCTGGAGTTCAGGGAGCGGAGCGGGTTTGATATGGGGGGATTGCCGGAAACCTATGGACCGGATATCCTTATCAACGCTGCCAACAATAATTTGCTAAATGCGGGACTGTATGTTGGCCGGTTTGCCACTCAACGGTCGTCGGAAAGGGATCTTTCTACCCAGTTCAATCTGAAGGTTCCTGTGACCCTCACGAAAAGTATCGCCGGATTTGTCAAGCTGGGCGGGAAGATGATCAACAAATCCAAAGAAAGGGATCAGGACAACGCAAACCACAGGCTCGATAATCAGAATTCAGATTACGAAATTTACCATACGCGGTATGGAGATCCGGATTTTGTATTCCAGAAGCTGGAAGATACCGGGCATGCTTCCATTCTTAACTATCTGGATCCGGGCTTCGATCCGGGCGATTTTCTTGGAGGATCATATTCCTTCAAAGCCGGACTGAGCGATGCTGAGATCAGCCATCTGCTCGACAGTTTTCTTTATAATTACTATAATCTACAGATAGAAGATGACGTGGATGACTACAGAACCATCGAAAAGGTGTATGCCGGCTATATCATGAGCGAGATGAATTTCGGTAAATGGCTGATGGTTCTCCCGGGTGTACGTTATGAAGGTACCTTTGCGGATATGACAGGAAGAAAAGGAAGTGTCGGAGATGAATTCTTTGAGGGAGAGATGGAGGATGTGACCTTCCTGGATACCACTGCTACAGCCACTTACGGAAAATGGTTCCCCATGGTTCACACACGCATACGGCCTGTCAGCTGGTTCGACATACGGCTCGCCTATACGGAATCCATATCAAGGCCAAGATTGTCCTGGATGATACCGAAAAGGAATGTGAGCAGCGGAAACCAGAGTGTTGAGTTCGGGCGTCCGGATCTGAAACCGCAAACCTCAACCAATTATGATGTGTTCCTTTCATTTTACGGGAATAAGATAGGACTGTTCACCCTTGGAGGATTCTATAAAAAGATCCACGATCTGATCTACGAAAGGGAAGGCCACAGGATACTGGATGCAGAAAAAGAAGGATTTCCGAAAGAGCTGCAGGGGCTGGAGCTCATTCAGCCCGAGAACAATCCATTTGACACTGAGGTCAAGGGATTTGAAATCGAGTGGCAGACCAATTTTCACTGGTTGCCCAGACCATTCAATGGTTTAGTACTGAATCTTAATTATTCCTTCATCCGGTCGGAGACCCAGTTTCCCCGTTCCTTTGTCAGTCAGGAAAGAATACCGGTTTTCCCCTTCGTAAGGACCACTGTGATCGATACGTTCCGCGTGGGTCCCATGCCCGATCAATCCAACGATATTGCCAATGTGACGATAGGATATGACATAGGGAGATTTTCCGGGCGTGTATCCTTCCTGTATCAGGGAAGAACGCTGACCAATGTGGGGGAAAGGCCCGAGCTGGACGGATTCACGAAAGATCTTCTCAGGTGGGACCTGTCTGTGAAATTCCGTCTGACCGATCATATCGGCCTTTTTTACAACCTGAACAATTTTACCAACTGGCCTGACGAGTCCTACCAGCAGGAAACAAGGTTTTCCACAAAAAAGGAAGTCTACGGGTGGACAACCGACATCGGGATCGGGTTAAATTTTTAATGGTGTTACAGAGAATCAGGGGAGTTGACTTATGAAATCGTTTATAAGATTCCTGACCGTCATATTCATCGGTCTGGCGGGATTTGCCCGCGCACAGGATAGGGAAATATCTGTCTGGATGTACGGAGATGGTGTCCTGCCTGTCCGGGATTTCGCAAAAAAGACCGGAGAGTACATGTCCGTTTCGGACCGTTCAGGATTTGATATTGGTAAAAAGGTGGGGTATGCGAGTCCCGGGTTAGGATTCGGTCTGGAGTTGCTGACTCCTGTGTGGAAGAATATAACCTGGATTCTGGGAGCGAATTTTTTTATAAATCCGGGAGATGGAAAAGAAGCCCAGTCCGAGTTCATCAGTATGATGGAGGATTCTTCCGATGTGCAGTTTACAGCCGGAACCTGGGTCAATATTCCTGTGATGACCGGATTCAGATTTGAGGTGACCCTGTCTCCTCTCTGGGTCCCCTATATCCAGGTCAAAGGAGGGATCAATATCTCGAGAGCAGGCTTTCGCAAAGCCGTGGCAGAAGGATCGACCGTCGAGGAGACCACATTCAATTTTGTACGGGATTTCGGTTATGAGGCGGGGATCGGTCTGCGTTTCATGCACCGGTATTCTATCGATGTCAGATATCTGGGGCTGGGTACACCCAGATATCAGGGAAGAAGAAAACTGTCAGAAGAATTTTTCTCGGATCTGGCCGCAGAGTCAGTGGCAATTCTGGGTGAACAGCGGTCGGTATCTGTACTGATGGTCACTCTGGGTGTGCAGCTTTATTAAATGATTCCCGGAGAAGAAAATATCAGTGACAGGCCGGTTCAAATGACACAAACCTCAGGATGAACAAAAACAGGAACAAGATAAGATTCACTTGACATCGGCCGAATTTTCATTTATATTCAGATATCAATAAGGCAGAGGATCATGAATACTTCAAAACGACATCATCACCATCATCATAAGGAGTCCTGCCAGCAGTAACAGGGATGATGCGTTTTGACTGGAAATAACCCGGTTCCTTCTGGTGGGGATGAAAGAAGGGCCGGGATTTTTTTTATCCTTCACATTCCCACTGTAAATCACCGGATCTCTTTAGTATTCGAACGGGAAAAGGTATTCATTATTTCGAAGGAGGATTCCATGACCATTCGCTTCGGATTGCCGAAAGGCAGTCTTCTTGAAAATACCATTGACTTGCTGAAGCGTGCAGGTTACAGGTTTTTCATTGACAGCAGAAACTATTTTCCGCAATGCGATGACGAGGAGATACAGGGAGTCCTTCTTCGTGCTCAGGAAATGGCCAGATACGTTCAGGAAGGAGTGCTCGATGTGGGGCTGACAGGGAAAGACTGGATCGTTGAAACAGGAGCCGATGTGATCGAGGTTTGCGAACTGATCTACGCAAAGAGCAGTTACAGGCCGGTCCGGTGGGTGCTCGCAGTACCCAATGACTCACCTGTCAATCATGTCAGGGATCTGGCGGGAAAACGTCTGGCCACCGAAGCAGTGCAGATGACCAGGAAATATCTGAAAGCGAACGGTGTGGAAGCAGACGTTGAATTTTCCTGGGGAGCGACGGAGGTAAAGGCTCCGGCACTGGTTGATGCGATAGTCGAATTGACTGAAACCGGCAGCTCTCTAAAAGCTCACAATCTTCGTATCATCGATACAGTACTGGAATCCACGATACGTTTCATTGCAAACAAAGCAAGCTACCAGGATGACGGTAAGAGGAAAAAAATCGATACGATCGCCATGCTGCTTCAGGGAGCCATTCATGCGACCGGTAAGGTGGGGCTTAAATTCAATATTCCCAAAAAATGCATCGGCCCGTTGAAAGACACACTTCCAGCCATGAAAAAGCCGACCGTGTCACCCCTTCTTGATGATGAATGGGCAGCACTCGAGATCATCGTGGACGAAAGTACAGTCCGTCATCTTATTCCGACCTTAAAACAAAGTGGAGCTACGGATATCATCGAGTATCCGCTGAATAAGATAATCTATTAGTGAAGACTTCCATTTGTCTTGCTTCAGGGAGAAATGTTATGGACTTAAGAACTGGGATCCCTCAATATCAAAGTCCTGAGAGTTATTTTCAAAGGAAGAGGGGACTCGAAACTGAAGATGATATCAGCGAAAAGGTTCTTGATATTATCTCTGGTGTGGTAAAGGGGGGCGATAGAGCGCTCAAAGGATTCACGCTGGAGTTCGACGGAGTCGAGAGGGAAAAATAACAGGTGACGGAGCAGGAATGGGAAATGGCAGGACCGATTGGCCGCGAAGTGATCCCCGTTATCGAAAAAGCGGCTGAACATATAAAAGCATTTCATGAGAAGGAAAGAGAACAGCTTTCTGAGTGGCGGATAACGTTCGAAGGTGGTTATACCGGGCAGAGGATAGTACCGGTAGGGAGAGCGGGAGTATATGTCCCTGGAGGAACGGCAGTCTATCCGTCATCTGTACTGATGAATGTCATACCTGCGCAGGTGGCCGGGGTCAGGGAGATCGTGCTGGTAACACCTCCGGATCGTGAAACAGGGACAGTGAGTCCTATGGTCCTCGCTGTTGCAGATTTTTTGAATGTCAGGGAAATTTATGCTGTTGGGGGGGCGCAGGCAATAGCGGCAATGGCCTATGGTACTGAGACGGTCAGAGCAGTGGATACTGTATCCGGACCTGGGAACAGGTGGGTGACCGAAGCAAAGAGGCAGGTTTTCGGGAAAGTCGGGATAGATTCCCTTGCAGGACCCAGTGAAATTGTCATCCTGGCGGACCATTCCGCAAATCCGGAATTTCTCGCTTCAGATCTTCTTTCTCAGGCCGAGCACGATATAGATGCAAGGGCAATCCTGATTACAGACCGGGAAAAAGTACTTCGTGAAACGGCTGAGGCAGTAGCAGAACAGCTCAGGACACTTCCAAGGGCTGAAATTGCCGGTCAGGCTTTAAAGAAAAATGGAGCTTTCATTCTGGTCAGTGATATGACTCAGGGAATTGATCTGGTCAACAGGCTTGCCCCGGAACATCTCGAACTGCATCTTGAAGACCATGAAAATGTTATGGAAGAGATACGAAATGCAGGCGCTGTGTTTGCCGGTGCTTTTACACCAGAACCGGTTGGTGATTATTGGGCTGGATGCAATCATATCCTGCCAACCTCGGGTTCGGCACGTTATTCATCCGCGCTTTCTGTGAGGAATTTCTTGAAATGGATTTCTGTCATGCATTATGACAGGCAAAAATTGGGTAAAGAAGCCGCACCCATTGCCAGACTGGCCAGATGGGAAAGACTGGAAGCGCATGCCAGGGCTGTGGAATGCAGGTTCGGGGAGAAACGTGAGAAGTTATGAACGGCAGGCTCTCACATGCCATACTGAAGTATGTTTCTTAAGGAGATTATGAAATGAATAAGATCGCGATTTCCCGAAAAACGAATGAGACGGACATAGAGCTGAATCTCATGGTTCACGGAAAGGGAAATACATCCATCAGGACAGGGATAGGGTTCATGGACCATCTTCTCTCACTCCTTGCCTTTCATTCAGGCATGGACCTTGTAGTAAAGGCAAAAGGAGACACAGAGATAGACGATCATCATCTTGTCGAAGATCTGGGAATCGTTCTGGGACAGGCACTGGGAAGGGTGTTGACCGATAAAATGGATACCGAACGGTATGGATTCGCTCTTTTGCCTATGGATGAGGTGCTTGTACGGGCGGTTGTGGATTTGAGCGGAAGATCCTGTCTTGTCTTTTACGCTGCCTTCAAGCGGAATGTGATCGGAGACCTCAGTCTGGAAAATATTAAGGAATTTTTTCTTGCACTGGTACGAGAATCAGGAATCACCCTTCACCTGGAAGTGCTGAGCCCGGGTAACGACCATCACCAGGCTGAAGCTCTGTTCAAAGGATTTGCCCGAGCACTGAAACAGGCAATGCTGAAAAGACCGGGGACGGGTCTTCCCTCAACAAAAGGAAAACTGTAACAGGTACGGATTGTCATGCAAAAGATCACTATTATCGATTATCGTATGGGTAATCTGGCAAGCCTCAATAATGCCTTTGATGTCCTGGGAATACCGGTGGTGGTGACTTCAGACAGGAAGGTCGTTGAGCGTGCAGAACGGTTGATCCTCCCTGGAGTCGGAGCCTTTGCTCCTGCCATGGATGAACTCAAGAAGAATTCTCTGGACGGGATCCTGTTGAAAAAGGTACATGAGGGTGTACCTGTTCTCGGGATATGTCTCGGTATGCAGCTTCTTTTCAGCCTGAGCCATGAAAAAGGGACTTGGAAGGGCTTGGATCTTATAAAAGGAGAAATCCTTCCTTTTACAGAAGTTCAAAAAGTTCCGCATATGGGGTGGAACAGCATTTCCGTTGTAAAGGAGGATCCACTCTTTGCACGTATAAGTCATATGTACGCCTATTTCGTGCATTCCTATTTCTGCTTGCCTGCCCGGGAGGAAATAGTTCTTGCTGTCTGTGAATATACGGTTACATTCTGCGCAGCCTGCAGGCAGGATAATCTCTGGGGAGTTCAATTTCATCCGGAGAAAAGCCAGCAGGATGGCCTCCACCTGCTCGAGAATTTTTCCAGAGTGACATGAACCGGAACAGGGAGGTTTTGATTGGAATTGATACCTGCTATTGATCTGCTGAATGGGCAGTGTGTCCGGCTTGTTCAGGGCAGGAAAGAGGACATGACGGTTTACAGTCACTCACCTCTGGATATGGCTCGCAGTTTTGAGGAAGCCGGAGTTCGTAAGGTGCATCTTGTCAATCTGGACGGAGCGTTCGGCATCCCGACTCCGAATCAGGAAGTTATTTTGAATATCATAAAAAAGTCATCCCTTCGAATAGAACTTGGGGGCGGGATAAGATCAGAAGAACAGATCTCGTTCTGGCTGAACGCCGGCGTGGGTCAGGTCGTCCTGGGTACCGCTGCTGTGGAGAATACCGGGCTCGTGAAATGGGCAATAGATAAATATGGAGCCGGAAGGATCATCATTGGTGTCGATGCAAGGCGTGGCTATGTGATGACACGCGGCTGGACCCGAAAACAGGACATTATGGATATCGACCTTGGAGTTCAACTTGGGTCTCTCGGTATAACACAGTTCATCTATACGGATGTAGAATCTGACGGGATGATGAACGGACCCAATACGGACAATCTCCGGCGATTTGCAGAGAATGTCAGTGCCCGGATAACGGCATCAGGCGGTATCCGGGACCTCGAGGATATTCTCAGGTTACGTCCGCTGGAGACGATCGGAGTGCACGGCGTTATCGTGGGAAAAGCGATTTATGAGGGGCGGCTTTCCCTGGCTGAAGCGATAGAGACACTTCGCATAAAGGGGAAAAAATGTTAACGAAGCGCATAATACCCTGTCTGGATATCAAAGACGGTCTGGTCGTCAAAGGTATAAGGTTCAAGCAGCTGCAGATAGCTGGAGACCCGCTTGATCTGGCAAAACGCTACAATTCAGAAGGCGCTGATGAACTGGTTTTTCTTGATATAACGGCCTCCGAGGAGAAACGGAAACTGATGGTTGACCTTGCAGAAAGAATAGCAAAACATGTCTTCATCCCTTTCACCATTGGAGGAGGCATAACTTCTATCGAGGATATAGAGATGATCCTGAAACGAGGCGCGGACAAGATTTCTATGAACACGGCAGCCGTAAAGAATCCCGGGCTGATTGGCCAGGCTGCGGAGCGATTTGGATCCCAGTGTATTGTTCTCGCTATGGATGTGAAACAGGTGAGCAAAGGATGCTGGAAAGTCTATATCTTAGGAGGAAAAGAAAGAACCTCTCTTGATGCAGTGGAATGGGCCAGACAGGCAGTTTCACTGGGTGCTGGGGAAATCCTTCTCACCAGCATGGATACGGATGGGACACTTGATGGTTTCGACCTGGAGATTACCCGGATGATCAGTGAGGCGGTTTCCGTGCCTGTCATCGCCTCGGGAGGAGGAGGGAAAATGCATCATTTCAAGGATGCGCTGACCCTGGGGAAGGCAGATGCAGTTCTTGCCGCTTCTGTTTTTCATTACGATGAGATCCGGATCAATGATCTGAAAAGGTACCTTTCAGAAAAAGGTATACCGGTGAGGGAAACTTATGATAGACAGCAGAACACTCAAATATGATGAAAAAGCGCTGATCCCGGCAGTAATTCAGGATGCAGAGACAAAAGAAGTACTTATGTTCGCTTTCATGAATCAGAAAAGCCTGGAAATCAGCCTGGAAGAGGGGCGCACGTGTTTTTATTCACGGTCCAGAAAAAAATTATGGCGCAAGGGAGAGACGAGCGGTCATGTGCAGACCATTAAAGAAATAAGGGTGGACTGTGACAGGGATTGCCTGCTGATCCTGGTGGACCAGAAAGGACCTGCCTGTCACACGCAGAACCGCTCTTGCTTCTTTGAGCAATTGCACAGAGCGGATGAGGGGTCATGAATAGGAGTGGGACTCATCGGAAATCTCTTTTACCGGATATTTAATAAGGAGAGGTTGCACAATGTACAATAAAACGAGATCTTTCATTTTCTTGTTCATTGTACTCATGGCATTTCTTGCATGTTCAAAATCAGGAGAAAAGGATTATCCCCTCAGGCCAGTGGATCTTGCCCGGACGAGGATCAGCGGGGGAATGTGGGCTTCCAGAATGAGGATAAACCGTGAAAAGACCATTCCCTATATTTTCCGGAAATGCGAGGAGAATGGACGCCTGGATAATTTCGCGATCGCAGGCGGATTGAAGACCGGCGAGCAGCAGGGAATTTATCCATTCGATGATACGGATGTCTACAAGATCCTTGAAGCAGCTTCCTGTGCTCTGACCGGCCGGAGTGACCGGACCATGGAGGTTTACATGGATTCCGTGATCGTCCTGATAGCAGGAGCACAGGAAGAGGACGGGTATCTCTACACTGCGAGAACAAACAAGTCCGAAAGATTGCGCAGATGGTTCGGGAATGAGCGCTGGGAGAAGCTCAACGGGAGCCATGAACTCTACAACGCAGGACATCTTTATGAGGCTGCTGTTGCCCATTTTCTGGC
>CAYXFJ010000007.1:9173-13777 GCA_964464265.1 uncultured bacterium | reverse complement strand
GAATCTTCTTGATGTTGCACTGAAAAATGCAGAAATGGTTGAGAGAACATTCGGGCCGGGCCGCGTCGAAAAACCTCCGGGACATCAGGTTATTGAAATGGGACTGGTCAAACTGTACCGTATAACTGGCGAGAAAAAATATCTCGATCTCGCAAAATACTTTCTGGATATACGCGGAAAAGCCCTGGGAGCAAGAGAGCTGGGTGGAGAGTACAATCAGGATCACAAACCTGTCATTGATCAAACTGAGGCTGTGGGACATGCAGTGCGCGCAGCCTATATGTATTCTGCCATGACGGATATAGCCGCTCTTTACGGAGAAAAACATTATCGGGATGCACTGAACAGACTCTGGAAAAATACAATAGAGAGAAAATTGTACATCACGGGAGGTATCGGTTCCACAGGATCCGGAGAGGCTTTTGGAAAAAACGATGAGCTTCCAAACATGAGTGCTTATAATGAAACCTGTTCCTCCATTGGTCTTCTTTTCTGGAATCACCGCATGTTTTTGCTCGAGAAAGATGCCAGATACCTCGATCTTTTTGAAAGAACTCTGTACAACGCTTTTCTGTCCGGTATCGCGCTTGAAGGCGACCGGTTTTTTTATACGAATCCTCTCGAATCCGTGGGGCAGCATGAACGGAGCCCATGGTTCGGGTGTGCCTGCTGCCCGGGAAATGTGGCCCGTCTTATCGGGTCGTTACCCGCATATATCTATGCATCGGACAAGAAAAATATTTATGTGGGGCTATATATTCCAAGCGAGGCGGAATTGGAAATGGGAGATCAGAATGTAAAAATCATACAGGAAACTGATTATCCCTGGGAGGGAGAGGTAAAAATCAGGATAGAGACACCGAAAAAATCACGGTTTACTGTTCATCTTCGAATACCCGCATGGGTATCCTGGAGGCCGGTTGAAAGCGATCTGTACCGATACCTTGAGGGAAGCCAATCACCCGTGTTCCTCAAGATCAACGGAAAAAATGAGAAGGTTGTGATCAGGAAGGGTTTTGCAGTTCTTTCCAGAATGTGGGATGAACATGACGAGATCATTCTCAGGCTGCCCATGAAAGTGAAAAGAGTTGTTGCAAATGAACGTGTTTCAGCGGATGCTGGACGGGTCGCTCTTGAGAGAGGTCCGGTTGTATACTGTGCAGAATGGGCTGATCAGGGTGAAGGTCATGTAAGACACCTGCTTCTGCCGGATTCAGTTACTCTGGTTCATGTTTTTAGGAAGGATCTTCTTGGAGGTCTTCATACACTACTGGGGAATGCCTTATCCTATACGAAAAAGGATACTGTATTAAGCGGAAAGGAATCAAAACTTGTTTTGATCCCTTATTATGCATGGGCACACAGAGGAAAAGGGGAAATGTCTGTATGGGTCCCCAGGGAAAAGAGCGCATTGAAACCTCTGGGACAGCCTACACTCGCTTCTATGAGCAGGGTAAGTGCTTCTTTCGGTGATTACCCGGAAGCAGTGAATGACCAGCTGGAGCCGGAGTCGTCTGCGGATCATTCCGTACCTTTCCTGCACTGGTGGCCGCAAAAAGGCACGACCGAATGGGTACAGTATGAATTTCCATCACAGGAAGAGGTTTCCATAACAGATGTATACTGGTTTGATGATACGGGTATCGGGGAATGCAGGACACCCGCTTCATGGAGAATTTTGTACAGGGAAGGGGAAAAGTGGAAGCCTGTTTACACAGAAGAGCATTACGGTACTGAAAAAGATATTTTTAACCGGGTGATCTTCGAAACGGTCATCACAGCAGGATTGCGTATAGAGGTAGTATCCCGGCCTGGTTTTGCCAGCGGAATTCACGAATGGCGAATCAAATAATCATTCATACACTTTTATATATATTGCATGCTGGTATCTGCCGAAGGAACTCCGCTATTTTTGATCTGGACCCGGGGTTGTAAATTTATGAAATCCGGTAAAATGAAGCTTCTGAGTGCTTTCAGTTTTTATTTAATGCTCTCCCTCATTTCTGCAGAAGACAGGGTTTTATAACACAAGGTACTTATAGGGCAGGTATATCTCGCTTGACTTTGACAGGAAATTGCATTATAATTGTTATCAGCAATTATTGCTATTAGCAATTATAAGATGCGGAGAAAGGTTCCCCATGGCACATCAATTGTTTGATCTTGTCCTCTCGATAAAGAGGCGCTGCATTGCAACAGAAGAGAAAATACAGAGGGAATACCAGCTGACCCATGGCGAATTCCATGGTCTTCTCATTTTAAATACTGGGGAGGAGATACTGGGCAATACTTTTGCGGACAGGATGGCCATTTCCGCTTCAAGGGGAAGCCGTGTTCTTCACAGGATGACAGTCAAGGGCCTGATTGAAACTCACTTTAATCCGAAGGACAGGAGAACCATGTCCATTGCCCTGACTGAGCCTGGATGCAGGGTGAAACAGGAAGTGGAAAACAGGCTGAAAGAATGCGAGGAGAAAATATTTGCCCGGTTGAAGGATGCACAGAAAATGGAGATAAAAAATGCGCTTCGTTTACTGGAGCAGGCGATGTAATCACGAAACTCATATGGAGGGACTGACCATTCAATGAATGCAAAACAACAGAAGGAATTGTCGAAATTTAAGGACCGTGTCAGGTTCGATCTGGATGAGAGGATTCTCTACGGACATGACATGGCCGTCATTCCGAGCCTTGTCAAACCTATTGTCGGGAATACCATCCCGGACGCTGTGATTCAGCCTGAGAATGAAGAAGAGCTTTCAGAGGTAATCCTCTGGGCATACAAAAATAATATCCCTGTCACACCCAGATCCAAAGCCTCTTCAGGTTATGGTGGAGCCATTCCTCTGAAGAAAGGACTTGTTATCGATTTCTACCGGTTGAGTAAGGTTCTGTCAATCGATGAAAAGAATATGACCGTGACCGCGGAGGCGGGTATTACCTGGGAAAAACTGGATACTCAACTGAAGAAACAGGGTCTTACACTCAGGCTCTATCCCACAAGCTACCCGTCCTCCACTGCGGGCGGATGGCTTGCCCAGGGAGGAGCGGGTATCGGAAGCTACGAGTACGGTTATTATATCGAGAATGTCGTTTCTGCCCGAATTGTTCTTCCGGATGGAGAAATCCGGGAACTGAAAGGAGACGATCTGGGTCTCGTTTCTGAGGCTGAAGGAATTACAGGGCTGATCAGCCAGGTAACGGTGAAGATACAAAAACTGGAAGATATGGAAGTGGTTTCCATCGCCTGCCCGGATGCTCATGATCTTCAAAATCTCATGGAATCCATTGTGAAAGCAGACCTTCCGGTCTGGGCAATGATGTTCATCAATCCGCGTATGGCAGAACTGAAGAACAGGTCTCCTCTGATGGAGCATTACGGACATCCGGCTGAGGAAAGGGTTATACTGCCCGCCAGTTATATTCTGACGGTCACATTCAGAAAAAAGGATTATAAAACAGTCCGGAAGGTCCTTGAAGATCTGATCAAACCCTGTCAGGCTGAGATCCTGAGCGACCGGATCGCCCATCATGAATGGGAGAACCGGTTCAAACTGATGGTGGTCAAGAGACTCGGTCCCTCCCTGGTGCCATCCGAAGTGATTGTCCCGCTTGCAGGCCTCGGTCAGGTGATGTCCGAAATCGAGAAAAAGGTCAACCAGCCGGTCGTGAAGGAGGGTGTGATCATCAAAAAAGGTCCTAGAGGAGAACCTGAAGTGGTGATACTCGGATTCATCCCGGGAGATCAGAGAAAACTCAGTTATAATTTCGTATTCGGTCTGGTGATGACCATCATGAAAATCGCCTATCGTCATGGAGGGAGACCTTACTCAACTGGGATGTATTTTGCCACAAAAGCAAACGATATTCTTGGCAAAGAGCGTGTAAAACGTCTGAAAGCCTTTAAGAAACAGATTGATCCCAGAAACCTGCTCAATCCGGGCAAGGTTCTACGGAACGGCAAGCTGGGTGCTGTAATGACCCTTGCCGGTTTTTTTGAACCCCTGATACGGCCTTTCGGAAACCGTGTCATCACCAATGTGGGCGAAAGACCGGATAAGTCTGTGAGAAAAATACCGGCGGATGTGGCATGGTACGCTTACTCCTGTTCCCAGTGCGGCTACTGTATTGATGAATGTGATCAATTCTATGGCAGGGGCTGGGAGAGTCAGAGTCCCAGGGGAAAATGGTACTGGCTCAGGGAATACATGGAAGGACGAGTGAACTGGAACCAGAAAATGGTTGACACCATGCTTGTATGCACGACCTGTGAACTGTGCAATCTCAGATGTTCTG
The DNA here is from genome assembly GCA_964464265.1 of uncultured bacterium. Taxonomy (GTDB): domain Bacteria; phylum Zhuqueibacterota; class QNDG01; order QNDG01; family DSAB01; genus CAYXFJ01. Next base: position 9,481 of record CAYXFJ010000007.1, on the reverse strand, counting down.
CAGCCCTGCCCATCGAAGCCTCATGGATGAAGTTACGGGGTCAGCTGGTGAATGATCAGAAAAGGATGACATTCCCGCCTTTTGAAATGATGGCTGCCGCCCTGGACTCGCAGGGCAATATCTGGGCAGGTTACAGGAAGAACAGGGCGCAGTGGTTCCCGGAAGACCTCCTGCAAAAACATGGCCCCGGTGTTCGTTCCCGGAATGTGTATTTTGCGGGCTGCACGGCGAGTTATGTGGAGAATGATATTGGCATGGCCAGTGTGCGCCTGCTCGATGAGGCTGGCGTGGATTTCACCTATCTGGGT
>CAYXFJ010000007.1:0-9160 GCA_964464265.1 uncultured bacterium | reverse complement strand
AAAAGAAAATTGCTGTGCAACGCCGATGCTGGTGGCGGGCAAATGGGATTTGTTTGTGGAAATAATGAAGAAAAATATCAAAGCTGTTGAAGAGGCAGGTGCCGATACTGTGATCAACTCGTGTCCCGCCTGCGATATGATGTGGCGCCAGGTTTATCCTGTATGGGCAAAAAAATTCGGGATAAAATACAATATCCGGTCCAGACATTACAGTGAAATTGTTTCTGAGCAGATCAAAAAAGGCAAATTCAAGTTCACCCAGAAAGGAAGAATACCAGTTACGGTGACGTGGCATGACTCCTGCCATATAGGCAGGGTATCCGGTGTTTACGAGGAACCGCGTGATCTGATCAGAGCAGTTCCAGATGTCAAATTCGTGGAAATGGAGCACAATAAACAGAACGGTCATTGCTGTGGTTCCGTGCTCACCCTGATAAAGGAACCTCCTGTGGCTGCGGAAATCGGCAAGGTGAGACTTGATGAAGCACTAGAAGCGGGTGCCAGTAAAATTCTATGTCTCTGCCCCTGCTGTGAGTTCCAACTACGGGTTTCAGCGAACAAGAAGGGCACGAATATAGAAGTGATGGATCTTGCGCATTTTGCTGCTGAAGCTCTCGGCTATGAGATGCCTGATCCTGATCCTGAAGTGAAACGGCAATGGGCAGTATTTGAGGGTATGATCGCGTTGATGACACCCGGTGGATTTGCAGAATTGATGGGGAGTATGTGGAAAGAGCTGATCGATGCAATGCCTCTCGGCATGGGACCCATGATGCGTTTTATGGGAAAGATACCCGGTGCGTTGAGCATGATGAAACCCATGTTTCCCCTGCTTTTCCCCAGACTTCTTCCTTTCATGATACCCAAGGTCATGCCCACCATGCTGGAGAGGGTGAAAGAACGTGTGCCTATGCCCGACTATATGGCTGAGCAGATGCCCGAACTCATGCCCAGAGTAATGGATAATCTCATGCCGCACATGATCAGGGATGTAGTTCCGCTTGTCACTCAGCCTATGATCGATTATCTGAAAGGAAAAGCGGCATGATTCGCTGACCTGATCATAATATTGGATATTTCTTTGGTGCAGCCCGGAGGCATGAAAAATGATGCGTCCGGGCTTTTTTTATACATACAGGCATGAAAATTTCATTTGCATTTTTACAGTGAAAACAGTAATATTATTAATCCGTTTTCTGGTGATATTTTTATTTCAAAAAGCGACCTATTCCCGGCTCTGTGTACATCTTTATCCGGACAGGAATGGCACTCTCAAATCAAACAACCGGTGATAAAATTAAATGAAAGAAAACAATAGCACGATCCGCATTAAAAAGGGGCTTGATGTTCCCATCATCGGCGAACCCGTTCAATCGATTTCCGAAGGAAATCCTGTTCATCAGGTAGCGGTCATAGGACCTGATTATCACAGCATGAAACCGCGAATTGAAGTATCTATCGGTGACAAAGTCAAAACAGGCGATGTTCTGTTCGTACACAGAAAACATCCTGATATCCGGTTCACTTCTCCCGGTTGCGGTAGGGTTGCTGCTTTTCACCGTGGTGAAAAACGCTCTTTTCTATCGGTTGTGATCGATCTGGAAGGAGAAAAAGAGACCGTATTCAAGTCCTATACCCAAAAACAGATAGATAAACTGGACAGGGAAACAATCGTACATCAGCTGCTTGATTCAGGATTATGGACTGCTCTGCGCACACGTCCCTACAGCCATATCGCTTTGCCGGACAGGTCACCGCATTCGATCTTTGTCCAGTCAATGGACACGCAGCCTCTTGCACCCTCTGTTGATGTGCTGCTCGAGGATGAAGAAGGATTCAAAACCGGACTCGGGATCCTTGCCGGATTGACCGATGGGATGGTTTTTGTATGCAAGTCTCCTTCTTCTCACATACCTGTGCCGGATAAGGACAAAATAAGGGTTTTCTCCTTCAGTGGACCCCATCCGGCAGGCAATGTGGGTACCCATATCCACTTTCTGGATCCTGTGTACCGTGAAAAAGAGGTCTGGCATGCAGGTGCACAGGATGTCACGGCAATAGGTCGGCTTTTTCTCACAGGAAGGATACCGCTCTCCCGTATTGTTGCCCTGTCGGGCTCAGGAATCCAAAAACCCAGACTTATCCGCACCCGTATCGGAGCTTCGGTAAAAGATATCACTGCAGGTCAATGCAATAAGAGTATGTGCAGGACCATCTCCGGCTCTATTCTAAACGGACATATTGCCGAAGGCCCGCTGTCCTATTTAGGCAGATATCATCAGCAGATCACGGTGATTCCGGAGACAAAGGAACGGAAATTTTTCGGATGGCTGACTCCGGGGTGGAATCTGTTTTCAAAGGAAGCGGTGATGGCATCGAGTTTAATACCCGGGAAAAAATTCAATATGAATACCCTGATGCACGGAGGAGAAAGAGGGATCGTGCCTGTGGGCAACTATGAAAAAGTGATGCCTCTGGATATTCTTGTCACATACCTTTTGCGGGCTCTGGCTGTAAATGATTTGGAAGAAGCGGAGCGGCTCGGATGTCTTGAACTGGATGAGGAAGATCTTGCTCTGTGCACCTTTATATGCCCGTCCAAGATCAACCACTGTTTGAATCTGCGTAATACACTGAACCTTATTGAAAAGGAAGGATAGTGAAGATCCTACGGCGTTTTCTCGATCATCAGGAAAAGCATTTCATGAAGGGCGGCCGTTTGCACGGCCTCTATTACTTCTATGAGGTGATGGATGCATTTTTCTTCACCAAAGGAAAAATCACGCCTGCACCTGTTCACGTCCGGGATGGAATCGATCTCAAAAGAATGATGATGACCGTTATGGTAGCCCTGGTGCCCTGTGTGCTGATAGCCTGCTATAATACAGGGCTTCAGGCCAATATCGTTCTTTCACAGCTCTCTCTGATCCCGGGTGGGAGCTGGCAGAGAGCCGTTATTCGGTATTTCGGAATAGGATTCGATCCCGGGAACGGATTTGCGAACTTTGTACACGGGGCTCTGTACTTTTTCCCGGTTTATATCATCTCGCTCGTGGTGGGTATCGTCTGGGAAATATTATTCGCCTGTGTGCGCAAACATGAAGTGAACGAAGGTCTGTTCGTGACCAGCCTCCTCTTTCCGCTTATCCTGCCACCTGACATCCCTTACTGGCAGGTAGCTCTCGGAATTACATTCGGTGTGGTGTTTGGAAAAGAAGTGTTCGGCGGTGTGGGAAAGAATATATTTAATCCTGCTCTGGTGGGCCGTGTATTTCTCTTCTTTGCTTACCCTGCACAGATTTCCGGAGACAGGGTCTGGGTGGCTGTGGACAGCGTGAGCCGGGCAACCCCTTTGGCAGAACTGGCTGATCCGGCTATGAACCTTTCCGTTTCATGGATGAATTCTTTTCTTGGATTCATCCCCGGTTCGATGGGGGAAACATCCACTCTTGCATGTCTTATAGGAGCCTTTGTGCTTATCATCACAGGTGTGGGGTCGTGGAGGATCATGCTCAGTGTTCTGGCGGGAATGGTCGGACTTTCATTATTTTTCAACCTGGCCGGAAGTGCAACGAATCCCATGTTCCAGGTCCCTCCACACTGGCATCTGGTACTGGGAGCCTTTGCATTTGGGACTGTTTTTATGGCAACGGATCCCGTGAGTGCAGCTATGACGAAACCCGGACAGATTCTCTATGGGCTCCTGATAGGTTTGCTGATCGTATTCATCAGAGTGGTAAATCCCGCATTCCCTGAAGGTGTCATGCTGGCCATCCTGTTCGGAAACGTCGTTTCGCCGATCATGGACAGATTTTTCATCAATGCCAATGTGAAGAGAAGAAAGGCCCGTTATGTCCAATGACAGCACGAAAAAAACACTGACAGTTGCTCTGGGTGTCTGTTTTGTCTGTTCGATCCTTGTATCAGCTGCGGCAGTGGGTTTAAAGAAAATCCAGAAAGAAAATCTGGAGAACGAAAGGATAAGGAACATCCTGATAGCCGGAAATCTATGGCAGGATGGGATTGAACTGAGAGCCACGTATGACAGGCTGATCAGGGGAAAAATGATTGATCTGGCTTCAGGAGAGACTATTTCAGATCCGGCAGGTTCTTTGAATCCGGAAACTTTCGACGTTAAAACCATGGCAAGGGACGGTAAGTTCAATGAAGCCATACCTGCTGAACGGGATCTGGCAGATATTCTCTTTCGTCCAAAAGAGATGGCAGTGTATCATGTGGTCGAAGGAGATACGCTGAAAAATGTGATTTTGCCGGTGTATGGCAAAGGACTCTGGTCGACAATGTACGGTTTTATCGCACTTGACAGTGATCTGCGGACCATCCGGGGATTTACCTTTTATGAGCATGGAGAGACTCCGGGACTTGGCGGAGAAGTGGACAATCCGGCATGGAAAAATTCATGGGTAGGAAAAGAAGCATTTGACACCACCGGTAAACTGATACTGGAAGTGATTAAAGGAAAGGTGGACCCGCTGAGCTCTTCGGCCAAAAACCAGATCGATGGATTGTCAGGTTCCACTCTGACCACACGGGGTATCGATAATCTGGTGCGCTACTGGCTGGGTGAATACGGATATGGTCCCTATCTGAAAAAATTGAGGAATAAGGGGAGTCAAAATGGGTAAAAACCGGACAATACTTACATCACCTATACTAACTGAGAATCCCATCGCTGTTCAGATACTCGGGATCTGTTCTGCACTTGCAGTCACCTCGAAACTCGAAACATCAATCGTCATGTCTCTGGCAGTCATTTTTGTGCTAATGTTCTCCAATTTTGCTCTGAGCCTGATCAGGAAACAGATCCCGGGTTCGGTCCGGATCATCGTGGAAATGACGATCATTGCTTCGTTCGTCATTATTGCAGATCAGATCATCAAAGCGTTCGCCTATTCGGTCAGCAAACAGCTGTCTGTCTATGTAGGGCTGATCATCACGAACTGCATACTCATGGGCAGGGCAGAAGCCTATGCCTTGAAAAATCCTCCATTAGAGAGCATTCTGGACGGGATAGGTAACGGACTGGGTTATACGCTTATCCTTCTTATGGTTGGTTTTATCCGTGAACTGTTCGGGTCCGGAAAACTCCTGGGATACAGCATCCTGCCGCTTTCAACGGAGAACGGCTGGTATATACCGAACGGGCTTTTACTGCTCCCTGCAAGTGCTTTTTTCCTGATCGGGACATTTATATGGGTTCTTCGTACATGGAAAACGGAAGTGGAGGAATAATATGCTCGAGCATTACCTCAGTCTTTTTATTAAATCCATCTTCATTGAGAATATGGCTCTCGCTTTTTTCCTCGGAATGTGCACTTTCCTGGCCATGTCCAAAAAGGTAGAAACCGCTGTCGGACTTGGAGTAGCGGTTATCGTGGTACAGGCTATCACCGTACCTGTGAACAATCTGCTCTATCATCATATCATCAAGGAAGGAGCCCTCGCCTGGGCAGGACTGGGGCATGTGGATCTGTCATTCCTTGGCCTGATCACGTACATCGGGGTTATAGCTGCTATGGTACAGATTCTGGAAATGGTTCTCGACAGATTCATTCCGGTCCTGTATCATGCGCTGGGTATTTTTCTCCCTCTCATCACTGTGAATTGCGCAATCCTGGGCGGAACGCTCTTCATGACGGAGAGAAATTACAATTTTGCAGAGAGTGTTGTTTTCGGACTGGGATCCGGTACAGGATTCGCACTTGCAGTTATTGCACTCGCGGGTATCAGAGAGAAAATGCGGTACAGCGATGTGCCCAGGGGATTACGGGGGCTGGGTATCTCATTTATCATAGTCGGGCTCATGGCTATGGCGTTCATGTTGTTCTCCGGCATTCAACTGTAAAGAGGCTTTTATGAACAGCTTCATGATCGTTTTTCTGGGCGTTTTCATGTTCGTCTTCATTGTTCTTGCCCTTGTTCTGTTAATCCTTCTGGCGAAGTCCAGATTGATACCCAGTGCTGAAGTTTCCCTTATGATCAACAATAATCCAGAGCGCGCCTATCAGGTACCCATAGGTGATAAACTTCTCAATGTGCTTTCCAGCAAGGGGATATACCTGCCTTCTGCTTGCGGAGGGGGAGGCACATGCGGACTATGCAAAGTGATCGTAAATGAGGGTGGAGGGAAGGCCTTACCTACAGAATCCAGTATTTTATCACGGAAAGAGATCAGGGCAGGGTATCGTCTCACCTGTCAGATGCCGGTTAAGGAAAGCCTGAAACTTGAAATCCCTCCTGAGATATTCGAAATCAAGAAGTGGACATGCACGGTCCGGTCCAACAGGAATGTGGCGACTTACATTAAGGAGCTTGTTCTTGATCTGCCAGAAGGTGAGGATCTGGATTTTCGTGCCGGTGGTTACATCCAGATCGAGGCTCCTCCCCATACCGTACGGTTCAGGGACTTCGACATAGACAAGGAATTCAAGAAGGACTGGGATGCCTCCAACATGTGGCGGTACAGTTCCAAAACGGATGAAGAGATTTTCCGGGCGTATTCTATGGCCAATTATCCGGAGGAAAAAGGCGTCATCATTCTTAATATAAGGATTGCGACGCCGCCGTCAGATAAACCGAATGCTCCGCCCGGCAAGATGTCCTCCTTTCTGTTCAACTTGAAGAAAGGTGACCGGGTTACCGTATCAGGACCTTACGGTGAATTTTTTGCACGGGATACGGACAGTGAAATGGTGTTCATCGGGGGCGGGGTCGGGATGGCTCCCATGCGCTCCCATATTTTTGATCAGTTGAAGAGGTTGAAGAGCAAACGGAAGATCACATTCTGGTACGGAGCCCGGAGCCTCCGGGAGGTATTTTATAAGGAAGAATTCGATACGCTGCAGAAGCAGTTCAAGAATTTTTCATGGCATCTGGCACTTTCTGTACCGCTGCCTGAGGACAAATGGAAAGGACCCACAGGTTTCATCCATCAGGTACTCTACGATTCCTGCCTGAAACAGCATCCAGAACCAGAAGAATGCGAGTATTATATCTGCGGGCCTCCGCTGATGAACAGCGCAGTGCTCAATTTGCTGGATGATCTGGGAGTAGAACCTGAGAACATTCTATATGATGAATTCGGCCTGTAGGCATATTCACAGACAAAGAAATTGACCCATGAATTATTTGATCGTATTTTTAATGACTGTACTGGCACTGGCACTGATGATGCTGGTTCTTTATATATCCAGATGGAAGAGAAAACCCTCAAAATCCTGCTGCGGTGGATGCGGCTGTAAAGACCACTGAAAAAGCCGTATAAAATTCATTCGGATCAACTTCTGATTCCAGAAAGAAACAGGATAATCGTTCATTTTCTGGGAGGAACAACCAATGCAACGGTTCAAAATCAAATGGTCCAAACGAGGCCCGCTCGAAGAAAAATATCTCAAGGCATCCAGAGAGCATTCTGTCATTTATGATCACATCCAGAAATTTGACGTCCTTATTAACGGGAAAACAGGGCCGGATACAGTGCGGCAGTTGAAAGAGCTGACGATCACGTTCGCGGAAGATCTGGATCAGCATTTCGTCACCGAGGAACAGGTGCTTTTTCCGGCGGCTCTCTACTGCCTGCAATCACTCGATATTTACGATCTCGTACTCGTGCTGCAGAAGGAACATGGCTATCTGGAAAGGGATTTTGCGGAAATCAGCGACAGAATACAGTTTCTTTCGGCGAGACAGAAAAAAATACCGGAAGACCTGAAAACCTGCATGAACCGATTTCTGCAGGCACTGAAACAACATGCCGGCGTGGAGATAGAGGATCTGTTCAAAAAGATGGATGATGCACGGGTATGTACGAAGCTTATCAAAGGTATTACCATACCCACATAAAAAAATAAGCTCGAACCTGAAGACAAAGCTCTTGCAAGTTAATTTTATATCCCCTGACCTGTTTTTCTCCGGAGTGGATACCATGAAAGCAATGGTATTGAATCGTATGGGCAGTCTGGATCTGAAAAGGATGCCTCTTGAACTGGAAGAATTGCCGGCTCCCGAACCAGATGAAAAGCAGTTACTGATACAAATTAAAGCTGTTGGGGTCTGCCATACCGAGATCGATGAGATCGAAGGCCGTACTCCTCCCAAACTCCCTGTCATTCCGGGTCATCAGGTGGTAGGGATCGTCACCGGGCGGGGGAAACAGGTCAAAACATTCAGGGAGGGAGACCGTGTGGGTGTAGGCTGGATCTTTTCTTCATGCCGGGAATGTGAATATTGCAGAAACGGTCTTGAAAATCTTTGCAGCCAGTTCATGGCCACGGGGAGAGATGCGAATGGTGGCTATGCGGAGTACATGGTAGTTGATGAAGGATATGCTTTTTACATACCATCTCTGTTCTCGGATATGGAAGCGGCACCCCTGTTATGCGCCGGGGCTATAGGTTACCGCTCTCTCTGCCTTTCTGGGATCGAGGATGGGCAGAATCTGGGTTTGACAGGATTCGGAGCTTCCGGTCATCTGGTGCTGAAAATGGCCAGATATAAGTATCCTCATTCACAGGTCTATGTTTTTGCGCGCAGTGAGAAGGAGAGAGCTTTTGCCATTTCTCTGGGAGCTGTCTGGTCCGGCAGCACTGAGGATATTCCGCCTGTTTCCCTGAAGGCGATTATCGATACGACACCGGTGTGGAAACCTGTGGTCGAGGCTTTAAAAAATCTGGCACCAGGAGGCCGTCTTGTCATCAATGCGATCCGGAAAGAAGATACAGATAAAGATGAGCTTTTAAAGATGGACTATCCGCATCATCTCTGGATGGAAAAAGAGATTAAAAGTGTGGCAAATGTTACCCGCAAGGATATACGGGAGTTTCTGAAACTGGCAGCTGATATTCCGGTCAAACCCGAAATCCAGGAATATACGCTGGAAGAGGCAAACCGCGCACTATTCGAACTCAAACAGGGAAACATAAAAGGGGCCAAAGTATTAAGGATATCATGATCTGTGAGGGTCACAATCGCACTCGAATCAAAATTAAATATATTAAAATTGTAGCCCGCTTTGAATGGATATCTATTATTATGATCATTATCAATGCTTTAATCATCTTTATGAAACGATTTACTCTATTCACCGGAAAAGCCGGGCTTTTTTTTCTGGTTGTGTCAGTGAGTTGCCGTAATAGATCCG
>CAYXFJ010000006.1:3668-26072 GCA_964464265.1 uncultured bacterium | reverse complement strand
CCAATTTCGAATGCGATCACAAGTCCCTTGCTCGATGCAGGAGTGAGAAATCCGCTGTTCATCACGGCAACATCAAAGACAAATCCGCCCGGCCGCAGTCCGAAACCGAATGAGGTTCCCCATCCTATCCTGCCTCCGAATGCTGTACCCACCCTCAGGGGAAGCCAGGGCACCATCCTGAATTCCGCGCCTATTCCGATTCCGGGCCTCTTGCTTGACCATGGTGTGTTTTCAAAAGCCTGTGTGTAATCCATGGAAAGCATCACCAACCTCGTTTCATAGGAAGCTCCCAGCCTGATCGTGAAAGGAAGGCGGGTCCTGAAACGTTCCGTCAGTACTGTCCATGACGAATCCACTATATTGTCCTCGAAATCCAGTACGACCAGAGAATCGCCCCGTATGAAACCGATTTCTCTTTTGCCCAGATCCGACCAGGGAATAGAAGTGTGAACATTCGAAAGCGAGAGGCCGACTGTCCAGCTCTTCCTGAACTGTCCGGCAATACCGAAATCCATACCCCACCCGACACCACCCCCCCCGCTGTCCGGATAAGCCAGGATCATTTCATAATCACCGTTCAGGTCGAAACTGAACTTGTGCATATCCATCGCGAAATCGGCTCTGTCCGCATGGGCATAGGCTCCCGCGTAATACATCGACAGCGTGACTCCCACAGCGAGAGCATCCGCGAATGTGACAGGGATCGGCTGGCCCCAGGAGATCGCCGCTGTCCCGATACCCAGCGCATCAGCCATATTGTTGTCAAACCGGTATTGATTCTCCGATATCCCTTCGAATAAGAGTCCGAAGAACGATTTGTTCAGCTGCAGCCGGGTACCTGCGCGTGCCCCGAGCGAGAGAGCGAAGCGGCCGATGGAAAAAGACAAGGCCTGAACATGTGTGCCGGCCGTCATATCGAAGCCCTGTTCGGGAATCTTATTGAGAATGTCCTGTATGTCATCCGCTGTCAGGTATTTTCCGTTGTATTTCTCATAGGTTCCTTTTGAAAAACTGTTGTTCCAGACCCCTGCTTCAGTAGAGACAAAGGTAAATGAGAATCTCGAATTATCCGGCAACCCGAGATTGGCCGGATTCCAGTATTGAGCGTGCACTCCTCTTGCCAGAGCTGTGTATGCGCCGCCCAGACCCAGCCCCCTGGCCGTCATCTGGGCATTCGCAGCGTCTGTCCAGAGTGCAGCGGTTAACAGAACCGAAAAGAATGTACAGGTCCGGCTTATGTTTTTCCCAGTTCTCATCACGCACCTCCTTCCGCATCATCATCCTCAAAATCCGTCCTGATGACTGCATGGAGGTTCAGCTTTACACGTACAAAGTCCGATGCCCTGAACCGGACCATCTGCCCGGCCGTTCCCAGAATCTCGATTCTCGCTCCCATAAAGAGGCGCGGCTCCTCGAAGAGGCGGAGTTCCTCATCGGTCAGTTCTACGGTGATCTGGCTTGTTTCCGACTGGACAACCACCCCCGGATCTCCCTCTGTGCCCGCAGGTTTCAGCGTGACAGGTCCTATGGAGAGATCCGGACTCTGGTACAGGATGGTTCCGGACAGGGTCTTCGAGAAGAACAGCGTGACCCTTACTCCCATAGGCAAATGATTCTCGATTTCCGATTCGGCTTTTCCGGAAATCAGATTGTCCCGTATCGTATTGCGCACATCCTCATTTAATTCGATGGTATCGGGCTCCACTTCCGTGAGATGATCCGGCATTGAGATGATCAGCGGTGCCGAGATCAGTACAGTCCCTGTAATGGTGTCCTCAGAGCGTATGGTCTCGTTCTGGGTTCCCTCCCCCAGAGTTATGGATCCGGTGACCCGGATCCGTCCGGGCTGGCTGTTGATGAGATCGGTAATATCTGGCAGCCTGAGAGTGTCCGGTACATCCCGGGATTGTGGTGTGAATACCGTGTCGATCAGAAAAGGGTCCACGGCTTCGTCCCGCAGGGTCTCAAGAGCCTCAATGAGAAAGCGGATGCGGATGGGCAGGCGGTAACCGATCCGCAGGGCCATTTTCAGATCCACGGATCCAAGCCTGAAATCCTGCAGCTCGTCCGGTATGTCCATTTCCAAGATCCTCTCGTCAAATTCCACACTGACATTATCAAAAATACCGGTGACCTCCCGGAACGCAAGATTTGAAACCTCCACACTCACGTCCAATTCACCGCCCTGATTGCCGTAAGTTTCGAGAATCCGGATAGTCATCTTGTATGGGATAACGTTGTTCTCATCCGGCGCAAAGGTATAGCCATCAAGTAAACGGGTTGTGGAAAATTCACTTCCCTGAGGAAGATCCACTTCTATCTGGAAAGGGCCGTTCAGGTTCAGCGACGTTACCTCTACAGCAATGGACATACTGTAAGTCGAACGGTTGTTCAACCTGATGTCCAGCCTTCCGCTTTCCAGTACAGCATTGACCACTCTGATCGAATCAGGGATGGACAGGGAATCCCATCTGCTCTCCATATATCCCGCAAATCCGTTGGGGGGCATATTCATGGTGACCGTTCTCCCGCCCCCGGAAATCTTCAGGAACTGCCCTATCTGGCGGGATTCAACCTCCTGTTCGAGTTTGAATATCACGTTTTGAGTAAGAGGATCCACGGTCAGCTGATCTGCATCCTCTGCAAGATCCTCAAGTGTGTACATCTGGTTCACGACAGGGATCTGTACGGGCACATCCCAGACAGGGGCCACTGGTTCTTCAAAGGAACACACGCATAACAGGGCGCCCATTCCCAGAGAGAGAAAAATTCCCCCCCGGATATTAAGAAAGGATTTCATAACGGCCTCCTAACACTTTTTCTGTATCTCACAGTCCCGGGCAGCGGTCCCGGTTTCACCCATTGACAACACCGCCTTTGCCAGGCAGAATGATCCGACGAGCATTAAACGGCCTGTTTCCAGCCATAATATACAAAAACCAGAATGAAGATCCCCGGCATAGAGTGCGTTTCATGACTGCCGGGCAGGTCTTTCATTCCTCGTTCATGTGCGGATACCGGTAGCTCTTTGGAGGGATGAAATTTTCCTTGATGGTTCTCGGAGAGACCCATCTCTGCAGATTGATCTGGCTTCCGGCCTTGTCGTTCGTACCCGAAGCCCTCGATCCTCCAAAAGGCTGCTGCCCGACGACAGCGCCTGTCGGTTTGTCGTTGATGTAAAAATTACCGGCAGCATTTTTCAGCACATCATCCGCTTTCAGAATGGCGTTCCTGTCCCTGGCAAATATGGCACCTGTCAGCGCATAGGGTGATGTTGCATCGCACAATTCAAGCGTTTTTTCATACTCCGCATCCGGATATACATATACGGTCAGCACAGGCCCGAAAATCTCCTCCTCTATGGTCCTGAATTTCGGATTGCTCGTCTGAATAATCGTAGGCGTGATAAAATATCCCTGAGAATCATCGGATGTACCTCCGACAATGCATTTTGCTTCCTTCGAAGCTTTGACATAATCGATGTAACCCGTAATGTTTTGAAAGGCAGGCCTGTCAATGACCGCACACATGAAATTGGTGAAATCCTCGGGGTCGCCCATCTTGATCTCTTCCACCATGGAGACCATCCGGTCCTTCAATTCCGGCCAGACCGACTTCGGAATGTAGGCCCGCGATGCAGCCGAGCATTTCTGTCCCTGATATTCGAATGCTCCGCGCACCAGTGCAACAGCCAGCTCTTCGGTATCTGCAGAGGCATGCGCGAAGACAAAATCCTTGCCCCCTGTCTCTCCGACTATTCTGGGATAGGTTTTATACCGGATGATATTGTGTCCGATGGTCTTCCACATTCCCTGAAAAACGGAAGTGGATCCCGTAAAATGTATCCCTGCCAGATGCGGACTGGCCAGAACAGGATCACCGACCGCGCTGCCGGGTCCTGGAACGAGATTAATGACGCCGTCAGGCAGCCCGGCTGCCTTTAAAAGTTCCATAATATAATGAGCAATATAGACCGTGGATGAAGCGGGCTTCCATAGAACGACATTCCCCATCAGGGCAGGCGCAGTGGGAAGATTTCCTGCAATCGAAGCGAAATTAAAGGGGGTCACTGCGAAAACAAATCCTTCCAGAGGTCTCTGCTCGAGACGGTTCCAGCACCCGAAGCTTGATGCGGGCTGCTGTCCGTAAATTCCCTGCGCATAAAAGGGATTGAACCTGTAGAAATCGATGAGTTCACAGGCAGAATCAATCTCGGCCTGAAACACAGTTTTGCTCGCATTGAGCATATTGGCCCCGTTCAAAGTGGCCCGCCAGGATGTGGAAAGCAGATCCGCGGCTTTCAGGAAGATGGCGGCTCTGGCATCCCACGGCATGGCAGCCCATGCCGGCCGGATTTCCATTGCTGCCTGAATGGCCTCCTCCACCTCTTTTTCTCCTGCCTTGTGATACTGCCCCAGTAAATGACGATGATCGTGCGGGCAGCGGCACTCTGCGAGTTTTCCGGTCCTGACCTCTTTCCCTCCAATAAGCACAGGAATTTCTACACGCTCCCCTTTCATTTCCGCTATCCGGGATTTCAAGGCTTTCTTTTCCGGGCTGCCTGGTCCGAATGCAAGTACAGGCTCATTGGCAGGAACGGGGATAGTGAACTGTGCGTTTGCCATAAATCTTCTCCTTAAATTTATATAGACAGGTCAACAGTGTTATTCCGGAATTGGCTGACCTTCTTTTTGAAAGACGATGCTTCCCCCCAGAATGGTATAGATTACCTCTGTTATCAATATGTCTTCAGGCGGGATGTTCATAAGATTCTGGGTTAAAACCACAATGTCCGCCAGTTTTCCAGGCTCAATCGAACCTTTCTCTTTTTCGGTTCCCTCAGCGTAGGCCGAGCCCAGAGTGTAGGCTTTGAGTGCCTCCTCCATTGTAAGGCATTCCTCACGAAACCAGCCGTCTGGCGGATTTCCTGAAGTATCCTTGCGTGCAACTGCGGCGTACAGGCCCAGCATGGGATTCAGATCGGATACGGGCCAGTCTGTGCCGAAAGCCAGGATGATACCCTGATTTTTCAGACTGTTCCATGACCAGGTATACCGGGAGCGTTCCGTTCCAATTCGCGTCTCTATCCATCTCAGGTCTTCAATGCACTGCACGGGGTGAACGGAAGCTATCAGATTCATGACCTGAAGCCTTCCCAGATCCTCAGGACGGATGACCTGCATGTCCTCGATACGATGCCTGTTCTGTACATTTCTGTTGTATCGTCTTATCCTGTCAAAAGCATCGATCGCCATGCGGCTGCTTGCATCGCCGCTGGCCTTAATCTCTATATCGAATCCCTGCTGGTCAGCAGCGTACAGCAGAATATTCAGATCGTTTTCATCGATAAGCTGAATACCCCGTGTGGTTGGATCATCCAGATAGGGGTCTATCATAAAGGCTGTACGTGAACCCATACTCCCGTCAAGGGAAGTGTAAAGTGCGCTGAAGCGCAGCTTGTCACCCCTTAATTCTTCTTTTGCACTCAGATACTGAAGGAAATCCCCGCTCAGGGGAAGCGAAATAGAAATCCTGGAGGTGAGTTTCCCCTGCACCAGCAGTTGCCGATAAACAGGCAGCACATACGGATAAGTCCTCACCTGTGCGGATGTGATCCCCATCTGTTTCATCCTGAACAGCGCAAGCTCTATTGCCTCCAGCATTTTTTCTTCGGACAGAGGGGGAATGTACTGCGAGACCAGATCCATGGCCGTTCCTTTTAAAAGGCCATTGGGCTCTCCGGTTTCAGGATCCTTGACGATTTCACCTCCCGGCGGATCCGGCGTATTGGCCATTATCCCTGCAATGGACAGGGCCTTGCTGTTCACAAGTGCCATGGTACCGCAAACTCTGCGGTAAAAAATGGGGACGTAGTATGACACAATATCCAGAATGCGTTTGGTCGGCCACTTTCTGTCCGGAAGCAGGGTCTGATCCCATCCCTGGCCCACCACCCAGGAGCCGGGAGGCAGCCGGTTTATTTCACGGACCGTTTGCCTCTGTATCTCACCGATGCTCTCAGCCCCGTAAAGATCCACTTCGAGTATTCTCATTCCGCCGTTCAGTACATGTATATAGGCATCGTTGAATCCCGGGCAGGCAAACATGCCTTTGAGATCCAGGACCTTCGTCTGCTCCCCTATGAACCGTTTTATGTCCGAATTGCTTCCCAGTGCCAGAATCTGACCGTTCTGAATGGCCAGTGCCTCTGACCATGGATTCCAGTCGCACAGGGTATAGATCTGCCCGTTCTCGAGTATGAGATCGGCTTTCGGACTCTCCTGATCGCATGTTGTAAAGACGGCCACACATAAGAGAAGGAGAATGAACATTATTTCGGAGGATTTCAGGAGGAAACGGGTCAGTTTCCAGCGAGATCGATCAGCCATAAGATGTGAACTCCATCTGAATGAACCGGCGGTCCACCTGCTTTTTCGAAAGCTTTTCCAGTGTCAGTATTAATATACAAAGCAGGACCTGCAATATCCACCAGTAAAAACGGTTCTGGTAGGCAAAGGCCTGTACGAGCAGTGCAGCAATGAAAAACGGCATAATAATCAAAAGTGACATGAATCGCTGAGTCTGTTCGCCTCTGACCCTCGGTCTGGAGAACGGATAGTCCCGGATGGTAAAAGAAGCCATCGCAAAGGACAGCATGGAGATAAGAAATAGTGTAAGAGTGTGCTGTATTCCGTGTATCCAGTAAATCTGGCTGCAATAGAAAAAAGCCAGAAGAACGAAAAGGGGAAGAACTACTCTCAGGAATATGGCCAGCTTGACCCCCTGATAAAACCTGCCCGGTGAAGACAGCGGAGCCGCATGATAGATCCAGGCTGCTTCCCAGTCACGGCTGTAAGTCATCCCCCGGAGAGAGAAGAGCATTACAAAAAAGAGGAAGAAAATGACCATGTTGGAAAAACTGCCCGCACCTGCAAGTCCTGCAAGAAAAGGATCCGTGACTTCCTTCTGGATGACGGCCAGAACGAATACGGCCAGAGGAAGGCCGAGCAGGGGATATATGCTCGTTTTCACATAACGGTCCCGCCTGAACATGGTCACTGCAATCCGGTAACCGGTTTGCATTTCCAGATTGTGGGACAAAAGCCTTTCCACAAAACCGGCCTCTCTTCGCTGCCTCTGCGGTTTGACTTGAGGCTTTGGAGTTTTCACCCTGTCCCTGGACTCCTGGAAGAGAAAATCGTGAGATAAAATACGGCGAAAAAGCAGGATGAAGAGTAATACAGTCGCACCGCATCCCATTGCGCCCAGCCTCAGAAACATGGGAGATGAATTCCCCTGCACTGCCTGTACCGCCCCGGCAAACCAGGCCGGGGGTGCAGCGTACATCCAGCCTGAAGGGGAGAACTCCCCGCCGGTGAATGCTCCGATACGCGGTATCAGATTGTACCCGAAAAACAGTAGAAAGGCAACCCCCATATGCAGGTAGGCAAGTATATCCTTGAAACGCTCCTGATCAAGCCTTCCAAGGAGCCAGGTATAGATCAAAAGAATGAAGGAAGCTGCTGCAAGATTGCCCAGAGTGGCAAAGATGAAAAATACAACCGGATAGGTCCAGCTGACTCCCCGAACTCCGACACCCACCAGAGAAGGGACAAGAACAATTGCGCTGCCCATGGTAAAAACGAAGAACAGCAGGTGGAATACCTTTGCGAACAGGAGCGTGCTGGAGGATATGGGCCTGTGTATCAGTATATCGGCATCTTCGGTGTGGAGAAAGGAATATCCAAATTCCAGTACGACGGAAAAAGCCATCATGACCATGGAGTATGCCATGATCAGGAATGTGTACATGAAGCTTTCCGCCCGGGCTACCAGATTGGTGGAGAGCATGATCCCCATAATACTGTAAAAGATCAGACTTCTCACCACAGGCGACAATTTCCGTGATTGTGACTGCCTGCGGTGCGCCCGCAAATCAAGACGCACATACAGAGAGACGAGCACCTTTACCTGGTTCCAGTTTGCGCCCATGTTTTGGAAAAAGGCATCCATCACGATTCTTTGCCCTTTCCCGTGATCCGCCTTGAGAACGCCTTGGCAAGCTCTTCCACATCTTCGGCATGGGTGAGTTTGCTGAACACGCCTTCCAGGGAAGACCGTTTCGTCATTCCCTTCAATTTTGCCACCGATCCGTCAGCAACGACCGCTCCTCTGTCGATGATCACCACCCTGTCGCACAGATGTTCGACCACTTCCAGAATATGCGAACAATAAAAAATCGTCTTGCCCTCGTCAGCCAGTGTGCGCATCAGTGTTTTCATTCTGAGAACCGTATTCGCATCAAGACCGTTCAGTGGTTCGTCAAGAAAAATGACGGAAGGGTTGTGTATGAGAGCTGAGGCGATCACCACTTTCTGCTTCATTCCCTTGGAAAATCCCGTCATCGGTTCATTCTTCTGTTTTTCAAGCTGAAAGAAGGAGAACATCTCCCCGCTCTGCTTCCGGATATCTGCCTCGTCCATACCGTACAGACACCCCGTCAGACCGAGATACTCCACGGGTGTCAGGCTCTGATACAGCGCTCCGGATTCAGGGACAAAACCGATCCGGCGTTTCACTTCAAGGGGATTCTTTTCAATATCAAATCCGGAGACCGTGATCGATCCTGATGTGGGCTGTATCATGCCTGTCAGCATCCGGACGGTAGTGGTTTTACCAGCACCATTCGGGCCGAGATAGCCCAGAATCTGGCCTTCCGGCACCTCAAGAGACACATGGTCAACAGCAACAAGAGATCCAAAACGCCGGGTAAGATCTTTCATCAGGATCACCTGGAATCCCTCCAGAAATATAACTCAATACATCGGAAACCCCGGACAACCTGCCGCGGTGCATGCAGCCTGAAGCCTCAAATCGTAAATCCGATATACACTTCGATGAAACGGCGTGCTAAAAGTTCCCCCCTGAGTTCCATGTAGCCTGCATAGAAATAGGCATATCTGTAAAGCACCAATCCTCCTCCGAACATGAAGCCCCACCCTTCATACTCACTCACACGCCGGACGACCCTGCTGAAATCAACATAATCGCCGGAGATACTTTCTGTCCGATAATAATAATTTTTATATCCGCCGTAATATGTGCCCGCACCCCCCAGTAAAAACGGCATTGCTCTTTTCGAAGAAATAGTTCTGTAGTTCAGGTTCCACTGCAATGTTGCGCCGTGGAAACTCAGGGAATAGCTGTGAGGGAACTCCTTATCCAGCTTGATAAGACCCTCCGGAGTCTCTTCCGAATAGTGGTGATAATGTCCCCAGAATGTATAGCCCAGAGCCAGATCCCACATCTCGAGCAGGTTGAGCCTTGCCTGCCCCGCATAGAAGAATTTTTTCGGTGATGCGATGTTCATCTCGTGGTAGCCTGCGTCAAAATCATCATCGATCTGGAATGAGGGGATCACAGGATGATAAACAATTCTCATACCGATGCCGATATAGGGGCGCGGACGGATCCGGATCTGACTGTACAGGGATGGTATTGCCAGAAAGCCCGCCCAGAGGAGCATCAAAGATATTAGTATGGATGTACGCTTGTTCAATTTTGACTCCCGTAGGTTTATATTCTTCGGAACTGGAACCTGCTGGATTCGCCGTGGCGCTCCAGTGCCAGATGGATAAGCCGGCCGATCAGTTCGGGATAGGAAATACCGCTGGCTTCCCACAGTTTCGGATACATGCTGATCGGTGTAAAACCGGGTATGGTATTGATCTCGTTCACAAAAATGCGGTCCGTTTCTCTCTCAAGAAGGAAATCCACTCTTCCCATACCCGCACAATCGATCGCTTTGAACACGAGAACAGCCGTTTTCCTCACTTTTTCTTCAATCTTTTCCGGTATCCCTGCAGGGATGATGATTCTGCTCTCGTCAACATATTTTGCATCATAATCGTAAAATTCATGACAGGGGATGACTTCTCCCACACGCGAGGCAACCGGATCGTCATTCCCCAGCACACTGCACTCGAGCTCCCTGGCGTCAACCGCTTTTTCCACGACAATTTTCCTGTCGAACTGAATGGCCGTGCCGATGGCTCCGTCCAGCACTTCCGGACCATGCACCTTGAAAACCGCCACACTGGATCCCGTATTGGAGGCCTTCACAAAGCAGGGATATCCCACTTCTTTTGCTATCCCTTCACGGATCTTATCCTTTGACCGCTGCCAGTCCCTGGAAAGAAACCACATGAAGTCCGGACTGGGTAAATCGTTCTGGAAGAAGATCTGCTTCATCACGACCTTATCCATACCCACAGCGGAGGCCAGAACACCGGCACCCACACATGGCAGATCCGCCTGAAGAACCAGTCCCTGTATCGTGCCATCCTCACCGAAGGTACCATGCAGAACAGGAAAGACCACATCCACGGGTATATTCTGAGATCCGGATTTCTTTCCCGGACTTCCGCCTGCGGGTATCAATGCTCTGGTCAGGGGATTTCCAAGGACAACCGGAATACCTTCAGCGTTTTTAAGATCCTCCACGTTTTCGTATTTCTTCTCACTATCGAGGAGCTCCCATCCTCCCTCATGGGAAATCCTTACGGGAAGCACCTCGAATTTTCCCTTATCCATGTGGTTCAATACACCGGCAGCAGAGACCACAGAAACCTCATGCTCTGTGGATCTCCCTCCGAAAAGCAGGGCGACACGCAATTTCTTTTGATGGGTCATGGAATGCTGCTCCTTCTTCCTTTCTTTAAGATAATCATGAATTCCGGCATATGCAAAAGGGAGATGCAAAGATCACATGGATTCCCCCCACTCCTTCATGTCCGCATAGAAATCCACGCCCTCACAGTTCCCTGCACCGTCCATAATTTCCAGATGATGCCATCCTCTTGTCAGGGCTACTGCTTTCACATGATCTCCCTCGCTCGTGCCGAGAAGGGCATCATCAAGATACCAGAAAAGCGGTTCACCTCCGCTGTGTCCGGCCTTGAGGGTCACCTTTTGAAAATTGCCGTCGAAATCCCTGGGAATATACAGATGGGCATGCATTGCAGGATACAGAATTTTCAGAACCGGATCCTGCCGCAGGGCGGAACATCCCGGATAATGTGGAGGAATTGAGGGATACCTCAGGCCCTCCTGTTTCATGCACTGGACGATATCAGGAGGGTACGCCAGCACGGAGGTGGTCATCACGGATCCGGCTTCCCAGCAAAGCGAGCATACCCTGTACCGGCCATCCTGGTCTGTATAAATTTTCTGATGATACGGGCATATACAGAGAGGCTTCATGTACCGGGGTGCCTCAGTGGTCAGAGTGTTCCCGCAGTCCGGCCCTGCGAGATATCCGGTCTCCCTGCAGATCTTCACGGGCTCGAGCCCTGCTTCCGGTTTCTCAAACCAGGCAGAGGATGGATCTTTAGGCAGGAAGTTGAAAATATCGAACAGGATCGGCCCCGCACATTTCGCACCTGACAGATTGGGTGTGCCTGTCCCGTCAAAATTCCCGACCCACACCCCCAGGGTCCACTCGGGACTGACCCCCAGAGCCCATCCGTCCCTGTTCCCATAGCTGGTTCCGGTTTTCCATGCCAGAGGCCACTGGTTCTGGTACTGTTCCCAGTAATACTCCGCTCCGGGCCTCCCGAGCTCTTTCAGACATTCGAGAACGAGAAAACTGGCCCCTTCACTCATGAGACGGATCCCGCTCTTCTTTTCTGTGCCTTTCCGGTTTTCCAGAAAAGAACCGGGTGCGAAAACGCCGCCGTTCGCGAGTCCCCTGTACAGCCCGGCCAGCTCCCACAGGGACATTTCCGAGCCTCCGAGAATGAGCGGAAGCCCATAGTCGTCCGGCTGGCGCCACAGAGTGGATACGCCCGCCTTTTCCAGGAATGAGTAAAAAGCTCCCAGCCCGTAGTCCGCGAGGCAGCGTACGGCAGGCACGTTCAGAGACCGGATCAGTGCATCCCGGGCAGCCACCAGTCCCTCGAACCGTTCATCATAGTTTGCAGGCGTGAACGAACCGAAGGAAGTAGGCACATCCCGTATCTTTGTTTCCGGGAGCAAAAGCCCCTCATCCATGCACAAAGCATAGAGAAAAGGTTTTAAAATAGATCCTGTGGATCTCGGCGCAAGCACGCCGTCCACCTGCCCTTCTGCTCTGTCGAAAAAGTCCTGCGATCCAATATAAGCCCTTACCTTTCCGGTCCGGGTTTCCATGACAAGGGCAGCTGCATTCCTGATACCTATGGAGGAAAGCAGGGCCAGGCGCCTTTCTATTCTCGATTCGATCTCCTGCTGAAATGATTTCTGGATGGAAGTGCGGATGGCATTTCCGGTTTTGCGGGTCTCCAAAAACTGTGTCAGATGCGGCGCAATCATTTCAAAGGGAAAGGATTTGTCCGGCACAGGTTCCAGAAGAGAAAGGCGGTATGTTTCCTCGTTGATCCCGCCATTTTTGTAAAGTCTTGTCAGCAGCCGGTTTCTCTTCCCGACAAGCGTTTCGGGATCCGCACCGGGTTTGAGCGCCGGCGCATTCGGCAGTACCGCAAGAGTGGCTGCTTCACCCCAGGTCAGTGACGCCGGTCTTTTTTTAAAATAACGAAGGGATGCAGTCTGGTATCCCACAATATTGCCACCGTACGGGGCCTGGTTCAGATACATCCAGAGTATCTCATATTTCGAGAACCTGTACTCCAGTTTCAGAGCAAGGGCCATCTCCTGCAGTTTGTTCCAGTAGCTTCGTCTTTTGGGGCGCATGAGCCTGGCAACCTGCATGGTCAGGGTGCTGGCGCCGCTGACCACGCGCCTGCTTTTCATGTTCTGGATGGACGCTCTTAAAACCGCAACAGGATTGATCCCTGGATGGATTCGGAAAAAACGGTCCTCATAAAGGAGAACGGATTTGCTGAGCCGCTCAGGAATAAGACTGTCCATGGCAGTGAGATGCCATTCTTCGTTACCGTTCAAAAAAACGCGCAGCACCTCTCCTCTCGCGTCAAAAACAACCGTACTCTCACCCGATGGGAACATCGGCTTCGGAAGAGGATACAGAAGGTAAAAAACTGCTGCCCCTGCGAAGGCCAGGGCAGCCGCATGTAAAAATATTTTTCCTCTCGTCGAAAGATACATTCTTTCCTGCCGCGTTTGTGCTGTCAGCCGCACCTTTAAAACAATATTTTTTCCCTGCAGAATAGCCGCACCACTCTTTTTTGCGTGTTCGTGACCCTGCCGCGCAATAGCTGTAATTTCCCGTTATCTGCCCGTGACCGTCACGCGTCCGCCCCGTTTTTTCGCCTGATACTCATGATTGTACATGGCTTCGAGCCATGATGGAGGCAGTAAATAGTCTCCCCTGGTGACAGTATTCAGCTTCACAACGAAATCGAGAGGCTCCTTTTCAAAGGGAAGATCAAAGAACCACATGATACGGTCATCCCTGATATCGAGATAGGATTCACGGTTCAACGTCCAGCCCGACATCCAATCCGGGAAACCTTCATCGGAAAGCCGTATATTCTCTATCTCCCAGCCCGCAGGCAGAGCCTGAACCAGGGCCAGTTCCTCTATGGCATGCAGAACGGAAGCGTCCCTGCTTACCCTGAAATGCCCCCAGAACGTCGCGCCCTGTGGCAGGCGATACGGATCCAATGAATTCCCATCTTCATCAAGCCATGATACATTTAGAAGCAGGCGTTTCGAGATGTCTCCTCCTTCGTCCTCAAGGGGGACACCGCTCCACTCCAGGGTGGTCCAGGCTCTCTCCACGGTCGTAGCCTCAAGCGTGATGCGGATTTGCCCGCCGAAGCCTTTGTCTATTTCATATGAAACGGATGCGTCCCGGGTATCAAAGGTCTTTTGAGTGCCATCCGGAAAAACCACAACACCTTTCATGACAGGGACCTCTTCCCCCTCCGTTGCCTGGAGGTATTTGCCCATGGCCAGAAGCATGTATCCGACCGTTTGCGTGGAGTACCAGGCATCCGAAGAAAGAATTTCCGCAATTTCCTTGGCCAGGGATCTTGCCTCATCCCATTTTTCAAAGAGCACCATCATCTCCAGCAGAATCGCTTTGTCCCGGTATCCGGATCCGTACGTATTGGAAAATTCTGTATATTCCCTGACGTTTAGTCCGCTCTCCGCTTCCAGCCGGGCTGCTGTGCTGGCGACACCGGCGAGGCGGTAGGCTCCGGCAAGAAGCCATCTTTCCACATCTTCCATGTCGCCGGACGACTCTCTCGTGAGGTTCATGGCGCCGATCTCGGGCTTTCCAGCCAGGGCCAGGAGATACAGCCTGTACACGCGCACCATCATCGGATCCCTGGATGTCAAAGCCTGGGATGACTGATACCTGAGCCATCCGTTCATCAGGTCGTCAGGCACATGGTATCCCAGTTTAGACGCCTCGATGAGCAGGTGTCCGGCGTAATTAGTGCCCCATGACGACGGCTGCCCCTCTCCCGGCCAGTAGCTCATGCCTCCGGAAGAGAGCTGAAATTTTCTCAGGCGTTCTATGGCTCTGTTGATATTGCGGTCCGCATCACTGATTCCGGACTCTGTGCGGAGTATCTTCCTCAAGAAAAGCTGAGGAAATACAGCAGATACGGTCTGTTCAATGCATCCGTAGGGGTAACCCATAAGCCAGCCCAGCCTGTGGTTGAAGTTGAGATCCGGCCTCCTCTGAAGTGTGATACTGGCCCGGTTGGACCCCGGTATACCTCTGTCAGGGACACGAAAAACGACCGTTTTATCAGGCAGGCTCTCCTTCTGTTCTGTTGTGAAAATCCTCGGCGAGGATGCCCGGACTGCAAGCTCGGTCTCATCCCATACAGTTTTGGAACCTCCCTTTGCTTCGAAACGAATTTTAGCGGTTCCGGTCTCCTTTTTCGCCTGTACAGCAAAGAAAATTTCCTTTTCCCCCTTTGTATCAAAGGATACGGATTGTTTCGATGCGCCGATGACCTGCACCGGGCCCTGAACCTCAAGCGTCACATCCACAACGCCCATGCCATCTTTTCCTGCGAACACGCTTACAGGCACATCCGAGCGGTCGCCGGGTCCAAGGACGCGGGGCAGGGAGGCGGAGAGGACAAGATCTTCCTTCACCTGTACGATTTTTTCAGCGGAGCCAAAGCGCATACCATTTGCACACACAGCCATTATCCTGACAGCTCCCGTATAATTGGGCATTTCAAAGGTGAGTTCCGAGCGGCCTTTTTCATCGGTCATGAAAGGACCCTGAAAAAGAGAAACGGAGGCGAAACGCATGACTTCGGAACCCAGCTGCATCTTACGCATGGCCTCTGCCAGTGCCATTCCTCCTCCGATGGAGAACGTGCGGAAAACATCCCCTTTGTTCGCCCCGATAACCTCGGAGAAAAGGTCAAAACTCTCCACACCCAGCCTGGTTTTGCTGTAAAATGCAGCCCATGGATCCGGAGTTTCGTAGGCCGTAAGGCTCAGAAGTCCCTCATCCACAACTGCCACGGTGTACTGGGTCGGCTTTCTGTCCACGGTCTCTATCTGCACCTTGAAGGACTTGCCCGGCCGGATAATATCCTCCGTGCTGATCCGGATCTCCTGATGGGTGGAAGGATCCTCCACTTTGAGGGGGATCACACCGTACATGCGGAGCGGCCGGTCGTTCATGTTTTCAAAGGGCTGCACCACTGTGACCGTGGCATATACATTGGGCATCATGGATTCGGTTATGGGAACCGGTATGCTGATCTTTTTCTCATCCTGTCTGGGCTTGATCCATTTCGATTCGAGAACGCGCGATGTCTCGAGCGTCAGAAGTATAATGCCCTGACCGGGAGTCGAAAACTCGATCTGCGCGACATCTCCGGGATGGTACACTTCCTTATCTGCACGGAGCGTTAAAAGATCAGCGGCATCTGCTTCCCCGGGGGTTTCACCCCATGCATAAGCCTGCATGAAAATGCTGGCCTGATGCCCGCGTTCCATCATGTCCGTCACTTCAATTAGATAATCCCCTCTCTCTTCGGGCGTAAATTCCAGGTCCACGGGTCTGTTCAGGGTAGTCAGGGTCCCTTCTCCCACGAGCTCTGTGCTTGAGTCATTGCGGAAACGCAGGCGGAACTGTGCATGGTCCTCATATTCCCACCACCAGTAATCCTGATTCCTGTATATGCGGTAGCTTAAACTCTGGCCGGAGACCGGCCTCCCGTTGACATCGATGAGGATGACGGGTATTTTCAGAGCGGATCCCACCTGGATCGCGCTGTACTCCCCATCCATTTTCTTAAGCCCCACAAAACGGGAGAAATTCTCGACCGGAATCTGTACAGAGTACCGGTTGGGACGTCCGCCTTTTTCAAAAACCGTTGCCTGAAAAACCGCTGTCAAAGCCGAAGGCAATGCCTCCATGAAGGGTTTTTCCCATTCCAGGTCAGCCGTACCATTATCGTCCAGCTGTCCTTCATAGATGATGTTCATCTCGGGCTGGTATTCAAGGGCTTCGTCATCGAATACGAACTCTTTATATCCGGTAAATGTTTTAACGGCTCTTTCAAGAGTTGCTTCCACCTGCGCCTGAAGGCCGGCAGAAGGATTGCCGAACAGATAACTCGAAGAAAGATGAAGCGCAAGAGTCCGGTCCCTCCAATCCATCGCTTCCTTCCCGGGTTTGAGCTCGACCTTAAGACGGTACGGGACCACAGTCTCAATCTTGAGGAGATGGGATACCTTATAACTTCCCACCAGAAATTCCGCATGCCAGTTTCCAGTGGGATCTTCAGGGCTGGTTTCATAGAAAAACGGATAAACACCGTCAACAGCCTCCTTCACGACAGTCTCATAAACCATCTGATTCCTTGGATTATAGATCTTCATGCTCACAGGATGCCCTTCAGGAAAGGACGAACCGCTTCTGACGATCAGGACCATATGAATACCATCTCCCGGACGGTATACATCCCTTTCCGTATAGAAGAACGTCCGTATCCCTTCCTCCTGTCCGGTCCTGCCTCCGGTCTCGAATGCTGAAACGTTCCAGGACATTTCATTGGTTTTTATCACACTTCGCTGATTTTCTTTCGCGGCTTCCACGTAAAACACTTCTTTTTCTATATCTGTGAATTCAGCGACACCCTGGCTATCCGTTTTCTTGCGGTCAATGACCTGGTTCTGAAAGGTCCTCAGCGTCACTGTCACACCCGATAAGGGCGTTCCGGTCAAAATATCCGTAGTGAAGATCCTGTGGTTCTTGATACCTCTCTTGTAGAGGATGCCGATGTCGCTGAGTATGATGGGCTTCATTATCCTGCCGAAACGGTAGATATATCCGTTGGAGAGAGGATTGGTGTAATAATCCTCACCGTAATAATAATCCCGCGTGCCCTCCCGTTCCTCCTCCGGCCCGTAAATCATGTCCTCGTGCTCAAAAGAGAGGGTCAGGATGTAGAGCCCGCCGCCGGGCTGCACGATCTTTTTCAGATCGATCTCATGCTGCAGCCATTTGTTCTTTTCCAGCCCTATATCAAGCGTGTCGTCTGCCACATCAACACCGACTCTCTGGAGGCTGTACGTGTCCCAGTACTCGTAACGGTTCTGAGAATTCGACAGGTTCTCTTCCTGCAGGAACTGCCCGCTATTGGATTCGAAGACCTGCTTGACGTTCAGCCGCACGCGCCTCAGATTCAGCGACTGGAATCTGATCTTCTGCTGATTGGCAGAGGGAAGAAATACGCCGTTCGAGGAAAAACGGATGAGAGGCTTCAAATCCTCGAACTGCACATTGTGGACAGAGGCCTTTTTAATGCTTGTCCCCAATACGCTTCTGATCCCCGGATGTACATTTACAGCATAGACCTGTCCATAGGCAAAGGGACCTGTAAGGTGCACTTCTTTTCCAAGGATATGACTCCGGACAGAGAGCGCAGGATCGACAGAGATCAGACCGGTTATATCTTTTCTCGTGTCTACCTCATCGGAAAAAACGACGATGAGACTTTTTTCCGTTTCTCCTCCTTTTACCCTGATTTCCATGACCTTCATCTCGGTCAGCATGGGGAGTACGAACGATTTCCGGATCTCCTGAAACAGCCTGAGAGGCTCTTTTCGTACGACAAACTGGCATTTCTGATCGAAGTCTGTGCGCCTTATCACCTGGGATTCGAACATATAAGTACCGGCAGTTCCTTCCTTCCAGGAAAGGGCAATCTTGTTTGCCTGCACGGTCAGGGCAACAGCCTCCGCAACATCCTTCAGATCCACAGGTTCGGTCAGAACCATTCCACCTTTATAGATCAGATACTCTGGATCGTTTTCGTTTTTCAGATGGAAGTCTCCTGTGAGGGACGCCACTTCCCTGCCCGCCACCTCAAATTGCAGGACCAGTGGCTCGGACACAGCGCTTCCGGCCTCAGGGAAAAGTTTTTTCAGGTTCAATTTGCCTTCGAACGACGTTCCCAGGGCCAGGGGTTTTTTCGGGATAAATACAAGCGTCTGTTCATCCTCCCACTCGGAATCCCCTTCAATGGACGGCTGAAATTCGAAAATCCCTTCCGGAGGTTTCACATCACCGGAAACCACCGGAGAGACAAAGCGCACACGTATTCTGTCACCTGTGGAAATGGCTCCGGATGTCACATGGCTGACCAGCTGTGCTGTTTCCAGAGTGACCTGATGGGCCTTTTCCCGGGATTTCCTGCCGGAATCGCATGCCAGAAATATGACAGTCAGAAGAACGACCGATCCCGCGATAATACCGTTCTTTACCATGGAAAGCTGACGGGTTGAATGATTCATGGAGCACCTCTTATTAATATCCGTAAAGCATGCTGCGTCCGCTGCCCTTTTCAAATTTGATATCCTGCAGCATGGTAGATTTAACATTGATCTTGAAATAGAACCGTTTGTAGTATCCGGTCGGCACCCAGACTATCCTCGCCTCCCAGCAGTGCATATCCCTGTAAAAAACGATATCCTGACTGACCACTTCTTTCTCCATCACATCAAAGCGCGCCCTGTAGGAAACTTTCCAGTGCGGCGTGAAATTTAAATTCAGGTTCAAATTGGCCCACAATGTTTTTTCGGGATGCAAAGGATTATACTGGTTCAGACTGTACCGCAGCGTGGCAGTCATGTCCCAGGGTATATCGAATCCCGATACTGCTTCATCCATCTCCATGCGGTCACCGGACACGCTTCTCAGCGGATCAAGATCCGCTTTCGTCTCCTGTGACGCTTCAGAGCCGCCGCCTTTGGCTGTCCCCCTGAGACGGATATCCAGACCTGCACTGGCGTTCGTAATGCGCGTCCAGCCCCATCCAAAAAGACTTTTCCAGTTCTTCAAATCCGGATCAGCCAGAAACCGGTCGGTCTTGTTCCCTTTCTCATCAGTATCATAAAAGGAATGTGTGGAAGAGATATTGAGGTTCATGTTTTTAAAAGGCCTGGCCTGAACGGAAGAGGAGATGTCGCTCAGCTTGTACTTCTCCGCTTCCCAGTTATAGGCCGTGGAAACGTTCCAGGAAAAGAGGTCGAGCTTTTTCACCTGATCCCCGTCGCCCGTTTTCATCTGAAAAACGTTCTGCACACTGAAGTTCATCGACTTCTGCGCGCCTGTCTGGGTGCTGCCGAATGCACTCCCGTAATACCTGTCATATTCCTCTCTCGTACCCAGGGTATCCTCGACAGTTTGATAGTAACCCCAGAACGGATCTGAAAAGTCCGGTCTGAACCGGAATGAAACCGAAGGTGTGGCCACATGACGGATATAAACCTGATTCAGGAAACGCGGCGCGAAAAGCCCGTACACCTTGGTACTGAGAGAAGTGGCCATATCGAAGGTGCGTCTTGCGAAAAATCCTTTCTCGGTCTGACTTTCAAATTCTCCCGTCTCCGGGTTATAAAAATAGGAGTCGCGCTGGTCGAACCAGGTTTCCCTGTAATTCACGCTTGGATTGACCGTGAACCATGACAGAATCTTCTGGGGGCTGGAAAACCGGAGAGAATGATCCCATCCTAATTCCTGCTTTTTGTCGAAAGTGTCCTCTGCGCCTGACAAAGATTTGCGTTTGGTACGCTGTAAAAGGAAATCCGACTGGTACGAAATGTACAGGTTGTGATACCATCGCGTTACCGGCACTTCCCCTCTTCTGGATTCAGGTCTGGAGAAAATGGCGGTCTGGCCTGCCCTGAAAGACATGCGTGGCAGGGTCTCTGTGATCTCGTCCGAGTCGAGATCACGCGTTTGACTGAGGTTGACGGTCAGGCTGGTCGATCCCCCGAACCGTTTGGTCAGGGTGGCGTTGGAGCGGATCTGCTGCTGAAGACGCTGTTCCCTGTTCGCGCTCAGATCCCTGTAAAAATTCCCGGAGCTTACGAACTGTCCGCTGACGAGAAGCTGCGCGGACTGGGACAGGGTCTGGGAATGGTGAACAGTGAAATCCCATCTCCTTTCCTTCACTCCGGAGACGTCGAAATCCTTATGGGTTACGGAACCTGAGATGCTGCCGCTCATTTTATACCTTACCGCATAGTTCAGGTCTCCCCGGAACAGCACACCGCTCCTTTCGAAATAGTCCACCTGGCCTTTCACATCCCAGTAATCGCTGGCAGCCCAGTAATATCCCAGCCCTCTCAGATAATTTCCCTCCAGGGAGCTGACACCATAACGGGGGAAAAGGATTCCGGATTGCCTCCCTTTCTGTATGGGAAAATAGGCGAATGGAAGTGCCAGGACAGGGATGTTTCCCAGGTACATGATAATGGGTTTGGCAATGACCTTTTCGTTGATGTCGATCTTCATCTTGTCGAACCAGAAATGGAAATGGGGATCCTCCGCAAGGTCGCAGGTCGTGAAGGTGGCATCGGAAATGTTCAGAGATCTTGGCTTAACCATCTTGATGGTATTGCCATGATAGAACCCGTCCTCATGCGTGGTCCTTCCGCTTGTTACGCGGCCTTTTCGTGTCTTGAAATTGTACGTCATGACCTCACCACGCATGATATCCCCGGCTTCGGTGAATTCCGGTGCGCCTTTGATCTCGAGTGTACGGACCGAATCTCTGTTTTCCTTTTTCACCCACACTGAATCCCACACGCCTTCAGCATACAGAGTGTTTTTCTCCCATTCCACCGTGATATTTTCAGCTGTAAGCGTCATGTCAAGATAGGATATTTTTGCCCTTCCCGTAAGGATCATCTTCCTTTCATCTACAAGGGTCTCAATACTCACTGCCTCGTAGGATACAGGTCCTTCCAGGTCTGCTGGCCTGGATTCTCCCTTTACTGCCAGTGTGTCAGACCGGGTCGTATCCGGTTGCGTGACGGCCTTATCCTGAAGGGAAATGGAGGTCACCTTCGCGAGCGTGTCACCCGAAGCGATGGCACCGGATTTCTCGGTATCCTGATCCTGAAATCCGGACGGGCTGTCTCCGCCCTCAAGTTTCGTATCCGGGATCATGCTCTGCCCCGGAATTCTGAACGAAAAACATAAGGCGACTGCAAGACCCAGGTTTTTAACTGTCGTTCGCATTCCTATCCATAATCAGTACAGGATTTTCATTCGTCAGGTCTTTCCCTCAGCAAGCATGGCCAGGCGCGCAGCACCGATGATACCGGCTGCTTCCCCGAGCTTTGCAGGCACCAGATCGATCACTTCGGCTGAAATGGCCAGTGCCGTCTTTGCCAGGCTCTTACGCGCAGGTTCGAGAATGTAATCGCCTGCATTGGCCACCCCGCCGCCTGCGACAATTCTCTGGAGATTGAGCAGATTGGCCACGCTGCCAAGACCCACACCGAGTGCAGTACCCACGTCCCTGAGCGTCTCGATACCGACACTGTCTCCCCTTTCCGCCGCATCACAGATATCCTTGGGAGTCATACGTCCGGCCGGTATTTTTGAAAGAACTGATTTCGCACCTTTTTGTAATTTTTCCTGAACGGTTCTGAGTATCCCCTGTGTGCCCACATAGGCTTCCACGCAGCCGAGACGGCCGCATCCGCATTTCCATCCGTCCATATTGATGATCGTATGGCCAAACTCACCCGCCCCGCCCTTCACCCCTCTGTACACCTCACCTCCGAGTATCAGCCCTCCCCCGACCCCGGTTCCCAGCGTGATCATCATCATCTCGTTAACGCCCTTTCCCGCGCCATAGGCATATTCCCCCAGTCCGGCCAGGTTCGCATCGTTGTCCAGAGTGATCGGGATGGAAAGCCGTTTGGATATCTCACCGCTTGCCGGGATTTCGCGCCAGCCCGGGAGGTTCGGCGCTTCGTATACGATCCCCGTGGCTGTTTCTACCTGACCCGGCACTCCCACACCCACACCCGCAACCGGCGAGTCAGCCCCGAGTTCCTGTACAAACCGGGCGATGCGGTCGAGAACGTGTTTAGGCCCGCGATCAGCCTCTGTTTCTATCTTATGCTCCCTGACTACCTCTCCTCCCCGGGTGACCACCC
>CAYXFJ010000006.1:0-3622 GCA_964464265.1 uncultured bacterium | reverse complement strand
TCCGAGATCGATACCGATGAACAATTTTTGCCGGGTCATATGCTCCTCGTTTCTATTTCTTTTTACGTTTTTTAGGCCACCATTGCTCCAGTCTTTTCTTAATATCCGCTTCCCTCCCTATTTCTTTCGGCTTATAGTATATCCGGTCCTTGAGTTTATCCGGCAGATGAACCTGCTCCGCAAAACCGCCCTCGTAATTATGGGCATACCGGTAGCCGTCTGAATAACCCATCTCCTTCATCAGCGGCGTGGGCGCGTTCCTCAGGTGAAGGGGCACAGGCTGCAAACCTTCCCTGCGCACATCATTGGCTGCTTCTTCGATCGCCATATACGCCGCATTGCTCTTGGGCGCGGATGCGAGATATGTGGCTGCCTGTGCCAGTATGATCCTCGCTTCAGGCATGCCCACATTGTGAACTGCCTGAAAAGCGGCATTGGCGACCACCAGTCCGAACGGATCGGCGTTGCCTACATCTTCCGATGCCAGAATGACCATACGCCTCGCTATGAAGAGAGGATCTTCGCCCGCTTCCAGCATTCTCGCCATCCAGTATACAGCCGCATCCGGATCGGACCCTCTCAGTGACTTGATGAACGCTGAGATAGTGTCGTAATGGAAATCGCCTTTCTTATCATAAATAAGAGCCTGTTTCTGCATCGCTTCCTTGACAATATCCCCGGTAATGAGCCTCCTGCTTTTCTTAAGCGGGGCAAGCCGGCCTGAAAGTTCCAGAGCGTTCAGCGCAACCCTCGCATCCCCTGCGGAGAGGTGGATCAAGAGGTCCATCGCTTCCTCCGGGATTTCGATCCCGGACTGTTTCATGATAACATCTTCACAGAGCGCCCTGTCGAGTATCCGCCGGATCTCCTCTTTTTCCAGAGGCTTGAGCTGTAATACCCGGCAGCGGGAAAGCAGGGGCGCGATCACTTCGAAGGAGGGATTTTCCGTGGTAGCTCCGATCAGAATGACAGTACCATCTTCCACGGAATGAAGCAGGGCATCCTGCTGAACCTTGTTGAAACGGTGTATCTCGTCTATGAAGAAGAGCGTACGCTTCTTCATCCCCTTCAGATTTACCTTCGCCTGTTCGATGATCTTTCGCACATCGGCAAGGCCTGACGTCACAGCGCTGATGGCGTGGAATGCGGCATGGGTCTCGCCTGCAACGAGACGCGCCAGCGTCGTCTTGCCCACTCCCGGAGGACCCCAGAAGATCATGGAAGCGGGCTCGTCCTCCTGGATCATTCTTTCAAGCACGCGCCCCGGTCCCAGAATATGGGTCTGACCCACGAACTCTTTCAGGTTTCCGGGGCGTATCCTGTCTGCCAGAGGCGCTCCGGTTCCCTTCCTGCCTGATGAAGGTTTTTCAAAAAGGTCTGTCATTTAAACCAGTCTTTCTTTTTTTCAGTCACTGGTCAGCCCCGAAGGATCCGGGTCAGCGGATCGATAACTCCCGGGGAGGGAGCCCAGAACGAGACCAAAGCACAGCCGATGAAATGCCTGCCCTTACTAGAGAATTCACTGTTCACTCCGCATGGCAGGCAGCTGTTCAATTTGCAGTTTTTACAGACGGTGTATTCCGTAGCCGCACCAACCCCATCACCCGTGATCTTTTAATCCAGCCGGTAAGGCGCATTCCAGAAAAAACGTGTCAGACCCATACCTGTGGCAAACCAGATATAATCGCCGTCCGGAAGCAGCCAGCGTACGGAGTTGTCCAGCAGGCCGTCCTCAGTCGTGTACAGCCTCCAGCGCTGCTCCTTTTTGAAATACTGAAGTAAGCCCTGCTCTGTACCCACCCATACGAGACTGCTGTCAGCCAGAATATCGTTGATCTCAAGTCCTGTTGGATAATGTTCTCCGGGAAATCCTCTCCATTCACCGGACTCCCGGTCCAGGACCTCCACTCCGTCATCCGTACCGAACCATATCTCATTCTCGTAAACAGACAGTGCTTTGATGTGGACGGGAAGCATGCCTGCATAACCCGGGATGTATTCCCAGGTCCTGGTTGTATCCTTATAGAGGAAAATACCCAGTTCCGTCCCTGCCCACACTTCTCCATCCTGAGCATCCAGAATATAAACACCCCTGTGGCTCAGGCGTTTATCTTCCACCTTTTCCACGATCAGACCGGATTTATGCACACGGTTGATGCCATAGGGAGTGCCCACCCATAGAAACGTTTCTCCGACAGCCAGGGTGATGATCCTGTTGTCCCAGAGATTGTCATGTATGGAGAGGAGCCTCCACCTGTCCCTGTCTTTATCATATAAAGCAAGACCTTCATCCGTGCCGAACCATACACGGTTCTCATCCGCTGCTATGGCAGACACCCTGTCGCTTCGCAGCGGTGTGATGAGAAGCGATTCGAATGTGGTCCAGGTCCCGTCTTCCTGGTTCCAGTAGGTGATCCCCCCTGATTCGCCGTCAAGCGGATATCCACCGATCCACATTCCGTTCCCGTCCCATACGATACTCTGAATATCCGTAACATAGGGACCGAAGGGCATGGGTTCCAAAAAGAACGATCGCATATCTGCAATACCTGCCCCCATCCCCCATGTCCCCATCCACAGACGCTGGAAATCGTCTATCCAGAAATCCGTTACCGTATACCGCCTGAGATTCGTGTCCTGTATGATGCCATCAGGAAAGAATAAAAATCCGTTGCCCATGAACAGATCAGGAAGCGTCTGCTTCCGCCATTCGGAAAGTTCTCCGTACCAGACCGGCCGGTCCTCCTCTTCTTCCTCAGCGGACGCTTTCCAGAACATACCCCCCAGCCTGTCCCCTTTGAAAAAAGACCCCCCGCTCTGAACCCAGAGATAGTTATCTCCCGTACCCATGGAAGTTACAGACTCCAATCCCAGCTCTTCATAAGGCCACAGGCGCCATTCATCCGAAGCGGGATTGCGGACGTTCAGCCCGGACTCCGTAGCGCACCATAAAAATCCTGTATTAAAATCATACGCAACCACAGCAACACTGCCGTCCGCCAGGCCGTCGCTGACCGTGACAGGTGTATCCCAGCGGTTCCTGTAAAAATCGTATCTGGCTATACCTGAAGTGGTGCCGAAATATACATAGCTGTGATCGTTCGCGATGGACGTCACGAACCGCATCACAGGATAGCTTGTCCAGTCTCCCGGGCGGTAATGAATCTCCCTTTCGGCAAGTTCCTGTGCCTGTGCACTGACCTGCAGCGCAAAGCCCGCCAGGACGAGTAAACGAAGTTTCATTGAATATGATCCGGTACGGTAATCATTTCCTGGATCTGCCTGTCAAAAGACCCAGCACAACAACAAAAAGGGTGGATCCCACAATGGACCAGACTACCGGAATCCGGGCAAGGTAAAGAATATCCCGTATCCCGAGTTCCTGGCTCAGGTAGGAACCTATAAAAGCACCGATAAGCCCGAGGGCGATATTGGTAAGGCATCCTTTATATGACGCCCCGGCAAGAGTGGCCCCGACGGATCCGCAAATGGATGCCACAAGAAGCAGGATTAAGAATCCGATAATGGTCATAGGATCTTCCCCTCATCTTTTATTAATTTGATATAAGATAATGGATAAATAGCTTTATGGCAAATGATTTGTGGGGCAGTCCGGCAGCTC